>JBDLRA010000092.1:0-7962 GCA_039800285.1 Pseudomonadota bacterium | reverse complement strand
TGGATACGGCGTTGATTCACCTGTGCTGCTCGTTCATTGCGATTCCCTTTTGCCTTGCACTGGGACTTCCCCCAGCAGAATCTTGGCCTTACCTGGCTGCATCGGTGTTGATTCACATTGGATACTATTTTGCGCTGGCACAGGCGTATCACCATGGTGAGATTGGATTAACCTATCCTCTCATGCGCGGGGTTGCGCCACTCATGGTGGCGATTGGAGCGCTTGCTTTTATTGACGGCGCAAGTATGTCCCTGCTGGGCTGGACGGGTGTTGCCCTGATCTGTCTGGGCGTTCTTATCCTGGGGATGTCTGCTGGTCTATTACATCATCGGCGGGCAATTTTCTTTGCACTGCTGAATTCCGCCATCATTGCGCTCTACACGTTAATCGATGCGAAAGGGGTTCGTACATCAGGGAATGCCGCACAATACATTGCTGCATTGTTTGCCTTTGATGGCTGGGCGTTTGCCTTCTGGGTGCTCTACCTGCGTAGGGGGCGGGCAATCAGCTACTTCAAAGAGCGATGGGCAGTCGGCTTAGGCGGTGCGGCTGCATCCGTCAGTTCTTACGCGATTGCACTCTGGGCAATGACAGTCGCCCCTGTTGCCGCGGTTGCCGCTCTGCGAGAGACCTCGGTGTTGTTTGCAGTGCTGTTCGGCACCTGGTTTTTAAAGGAAAAACTAACCCGCCGACGGGCCTTTTCGGTCGTTATCATCATCACAGGCGCGGCCGCACTTCGGTTAGCATAAGGCCATGCTTCCCAATATTCCGCTCACCCGCCTTGATGGCAAATCCGAAAACCTGCAGGACTATGCAGGTAAGGTCCTACTGATCGTGAATGTGGCCAGTCAATGCGGTTTTACTCCGCAATACGCTGAGCTACAGGCGCTCTACGATGAAGTGAAAGATGTGGGGTTTGAGATCCTTGCTTTCCCTTGCAACCAATTCGGTGCGCAAGAGCCAGGAACGGCTGAAGAGATCGCACAGTTCTGTAGTGCCCGCTTTGCCGTGTCTTTTCCCATGTTTCAAAAGACGGACGTCAATGGGCCCAACGCGCACCCCTTGTACGTGCATCTTAAATCCGCTGCGCCCGGCATTTTTGGAACTGAAGCGATTAAATGGAACTTCACCAAATTCCTGATTGACCGCAACGGTCACGTGACAGAGCGCTACGCGCCACAACAGGGGGCGAAAGACATTCGAAAAGATCTCATGCCACTCTTGGCACAGTCAGACTAGCGCGCATCGCAGCAGCCGTGTCTTTCCACGCCCACCCGAATCAACGATACAAGGTTCTTGGGGCGGGTATCTTCAGCATGCTGTTAGGTCTTGGGGTAGCAAGGTTTGCCTACACGCCAATGCTCCCGATCATGCAGGAACAGGCGGGTCTGGGGATTGCATCCGCGGGAATTCTGGCTGCAATTAACTACATGGGCTATCTGGGTGGTGCGCTGATTGCCTCTCGAATTGAGCGACTTTCCTTAAAAGATCAACTCTATCGAATAGGGATGGTGCTTGGAGTGCTGAGTACGCTCATGATGGGAATCACCACAAATCCGGCGGTCTGGGCGCTATCTCGGTTTGTCGCTGGATTTAGTAGTGCCGCCTCAATGCTCTTGGGCAGCGGACTGATTCTCAACTGGCTCATCCGTCATGGGCAACGCAGTGAGCTTGGCATTCACTTTTCTGGGCTCGGCCTGGGAATCGCAGGGTGCGCGGTGCTCGTGATGGCAACCAGTGGTGTCCTTGACTGGCGTGAACAATGGTTTCTGTTCACGGGCTTGGCAGCAATACTGCTCATCCCCGCCCTCGCCTGGTTACCACCACCGGATAGCAGCAAAGAAACGCGAGCAGGAGCACCCTTGATTGATCAGCCACCATCGCCATTGTTGATGCGGCTTTTACTCACAGCCTACTTCTGCGCAGGAATTGGCTATGTCATCAGCGCGACATTTACCGTTGCCATCATTGATCGATTGCCGGGTCTCTCGGGTTCCGGAAACCTGGCATTTCTGGTCATCGGCCTTGCCGCCGCCCCCGCTTGTATCGTCTGGGATTTCGTAGCTCGCCGCACAGGGGAGATCAACGCGCTGATCCTTGCGGCGGGGATGCAGGCCATCGGCATTGTCCTCCCCGTCTTCATCCACGAGCTCTGGGCAGCGATTCTGAGCGCAATAATTTTTGGCGGAACGTTTATTGGTATGGTCAGCCTGGTGCTCACCATGGCAGGAAAGTTCTATCCCACCAAGCCAGCAAAGATGATGGGGCAGATGACATTAGCCTATGGGTCCGCACAGATTCTGGGGCCCGCAGTGACAGGATGGATCGGCTCAGTAACGGGCAGCTATACGTTAGGACTTCTTTTTGCAGCGATTGTGATGGTCGTAGGCGTTGCCCTACTGTCAGTGATTCGCCATCAACGGCTTCATTAAAAGTAAGCCCGGATAATAAATCCCAGAATAAAAAAATCCTCTGGCAGTCAAGCCGCCAGAGGATTTGTTCGAGCGAAGAATTACTTCTTGGGGGCTTCTTTGCACTCTTTCTTATCTTTGTTCTCTGCTTTTTTGCAGTCGACTTTCTTGTCGTCGGTCTTGCCGCCGCCATGGTTCATAGCAAAAGCAGGTGCAGAAACAGCGATCAGGGCGGAAGCCATAACGGTCAGTACGGATTTCATTAAGTTTCACCTGTAAAGTTAAGGTCTTTGAGAGATACGTTCTGAGTGTTCAAAACAATGAAAGCACCGCAAAACGCGCTTAGATTGTGGGGAGCCCACGGGATACTCGTCAAGGGCTTTTTGCCTAAAGGCCCTATTTCCTTCGCACTCGCCGCGGCTGCACTGGTAGCGACCCAGGCTTTCGCCCAGACCCGTTATATCCCGCAGGAGTCCGCCGTGATGTTATCTGCAGCCGGGACGGGCCAAAAGGACGCGAGCGGGCTTCGAGAAGCACTCGAACGCTGGCGGGCAGACCCGCAAAACCTTACCCTTGCGACCGACACTTCCCGGCGTGCAATGCTGGCCGCCATCGAGCAAGGCGACCTGCGCTGGCTTGGAAACGCCAAGGCAATGCTAGCCCCCTGGTGGACAGCAAAAGACCTGCCAAGCGAGACCCTCTTTGTCAGGGCGCTTGTTCGCCAAGGCACCCATGATTTTAAAGGGGCACTGGCAGATCTCGATGCCGCGATTGCCAAAGACCCAGACCAGCCCGAGCATTGGGCATGGCGTTTTGCGATCTACCTAGTCATGGCCGACATGACGAAAGCAAAAAACGAGTGTTCGGCAATTGGTCAGCGCTTCGGGCCGACCGAACAGGCCAGCTGCGATGCTGTGCTTCTCTACAGAACGGGCAGCCCAGAGAAAGCAATCGTTTCGCTAGAACGGCTGTCCCGCCACCCAGACTATCAGGGACGACTAGCGCAGGAATGGCTGGCGTTCCACTGGGGCGAGGCCTATCGGGTGGCCGGTGATCGCGCCAAGGCGCGCAAGATCTGGGAAAACCAGTTAAACAAGGGCGCGGGCGGTCACGCCGTTCGAGTAGCGTTGATCGATCTACTCAACAGCGAGAGGCAGTACGCTGACGCCTGGAAGATCAACATGACCATGCCCCGATCAGACGCCCTGTTGGTTGCCGCCATTCAGAGCAGCCTTGGCCTAAAGGACGGAAAAGACGGTGCATTACGATCGGAATTCAATCAGCGACTGAGCCAACAGCTCGCGCGGGGGGACTCCCCAAATGAGCGCCCTATGATCAAGTTCACACTGAGTGTTGAAGGCAAAGCACGAGAGGCGCTGGCGATGGCGCAACAAGCCTGGGCAACTGAGCGAGAACCAGCAGATGCCCTTTTATTTGCCCGAGCCGCGATTGAAAGTGGAGCGCCCGAGCAAGCTACAGCGCTACTGCATTGGCAGTCCGCCACTGGATACAGAGAACCGGAACTGGACGGATTAATCCGGCAGATTCAGCAGGCGGTTGCCGCACAGAAAAAATGACGAATCGCATGTGCCGCCTTCGCGCTTGTACGACTTCGCTCCTTGCGCCGCTCGCTTTCCTGGTGGTTTTTCTATCGCCAGCATCCCCCGTATGGTCCCACTCGAGCAGCACGACCTTTATTGAAGTCTCCGAAAAATCAGGCGAGCCGACTACGATTCGGCTTGATTTGCCGATACGCGATGTCGCGCTGCGATTTGATCTTGATCAGGATCGGGATGGAAATATCACCTGGCGTGAGGTCACGGCGCAACGGCCAACGCTCATACAGTGGATCGACGAAGGAATACAACTCCAAAAGACTGGCAGCCGTTGCAAAATTGAAAACATCAATTGGGGCGCCGCGAGCTACGGAGAAGAGCCCCATCTGAGCCTTCTTGGGCAGATTCAATGCGCGACCCCATCTCAGGAAACAGGGCTGACCATTCGTTACACGCTCTTCTTCGATCAAGACAGCCTACATCGTGCGCTGATTAAAGCGCACCTAAATGGTCAGACCATGAGCGCTGTTGCCAGCCCCGATCGCCCGGAACATTTACTTGACCCAGCATCAACAGGATTTTGGGCGGTCTTAGGCACCTACCTCATTGAGGGGGTCTGGCACATTTGGATCGGTGCAGACCACATTCTTTTTCTGATCAGCCTACTGCTGCCCTGTGTTTTTCTTCGAGAGTCCGGAAAACTAGGACGATGGACGCCGATACATCAGATCAGCCCAGCGATCACAAACGTCATCGCGGTGGTCACAGCCTTCACCGTTGCCCACTCGATTACGCTTGGGCTTACGGTGCTCGGCATCATCAGCCCACCAGATGGCCTGGTGGAGCCGATTATCGCTGCCTCGGTCTTGGTTGCCGCCGTCGGAAACATTACCAGAACGCTTATTCACCTGAGATGGCAGATGGCGTTTGCGTTCGGGCTGATCCACGGATTTGGATTCGCCAGCGTTTTAGCTGATCTTGGTCTGCCTTCTGAACAACTTGCCAGCGCCCTACTCGGATTTAACCTCGGTGTTGAGCTTGGCCAGCTCGCGATCGTTGCGGTCTTCTTTCCAATCGCCTGGACGCTCCGGTCAACATCGTTTTATCGATGGGGCTTTCTCTTTGTGGGATCTATTCTCATTGCGGCGGTATCGCTCTACTGGCTTATCGAGAGGATCGGTTTCTAACGGATGGCCTTTCACGCGATAGTCAAACCAGCCCTTTTCGGAACGAGTGTGCTAGTGATGATTCTGAGTAGTGGTTGCGCTGTTCGCGAGCACGCCTATGACTGCATGAATGTCGCGAATAAAGAAATCTCAGATGAACTGGTAATCACGCCGACGTCGCTTCGGTTTCAGTCCGTAACTTACCGCTTTCGCGAAGAGCGTGGCGCACTCAGAATCTACGATCAATCCGAGACTAGCCAGCGGATTGAGTTCAACGCAGCTTCTGGTCGGCTTCAGACCAGTCAGAGCCTTTGGCAATGTAAGCGCTACACGCTCGATGTAGATCGAACCTAGCCGATCCGGCTAGGGATCATCTGAGTTTCCACAATCCGCTTGCGATGTAGGTCCCGGGCGGGCCATAGGCTGGCATCTCCGCCGCTCGAGCCCTATTGGAGGCATTTATCCATGCACCACGCCATGACCACCATCAACACACCCAAAGGCATTGTGCGTTTCGTGGAAGAACTACTTTCGCAGGCAGATATTCGGACAGATGGGCAACGGCCGCACGACATTCGGATTCATAGCGACCAGTTCTTTGACGCAGTACTGAGTCGATGGTCTCTCGGGCTCGGCGAGTCCTATATGGACGGTCACTGGGACTGTTCCGCATTAGACGAATGCATCGCTCGACTTCTGAGCATTGATCTCGACGAAAGAATTCGTGGCACGGCGCGGCTTAGAGCAGCGATGGCGGTCCTGCGTTCCAGGATTTTTAATCTTCAACGTCCGAGGCGCGCGTTCCAGGTGGCCGATGCGCACTACAACCTGGATAACGATCTTTTTCGCCAAATGCTGGACAGCAGAATGATCTATTCCTGCGCCTACTGGGAACGGGCCAGTACGCTCGAGCAGGCGCAACTCGACAAGCTGGACCTGATCTGCCAGAAACTTGACCTCAAGCCTGGAGAGCGACTTCTTGATATTGGTTCTGGCTGGGGTGGCCTGGCGGCTCATGCCGCTCGATATTACGGCGCCCATGTAGTCGGTCTGACTGTTTCACGAGAGCAGAAGGCCTACGCAGACCAAGTCTGCCGGGGGCTCCCAGTCGAGATTCGACTACAAGACTATCGCGATTTGAATGAATGCTTCGATAAGGTCGTGTCCGTTGGAATGTTTGAGCATGTTGGTGACAAAAACTACCCTGCCTACTTCCGATGCGTACATAAAGCCTTGCGTCCGCAAGGCATCTTTCTGCTCCACACCATCGGCAGTCGGTCTACCACGACCAGCACTGACCCCTGGATCGACAAGTACATTTTCCCAAACGGAAAGATTCCCTCTGTAACCGAGATAACAAGAGCGATTGAGGGGAACTGGGTTCTCGAGGACTGGCAAAACTTTGGCCAAGACTATGACAAGACACTGATGGCCTGGCATCGAAATATCGCCAATGCCCTGCCAGAACTATCACAGCGATATGAGCAGCGGTTTCTCCGGATGTGGTCCTATTACCTGCTGAGCTGCGCAGGGTACTTCCGATCCCGAAAAGGCCAGCTCTGGCAGCTGGTTCTGACAAAACCCGAACGCCGACACCCCTATCGGTCAATCCGAATTCGTCGTATACGAGATATGCTTTTTAGCGCATAAATCCCGCAAAACCGACTGTTATTTGGCGGTTTTTGGCGCTCCCGGGGATAATACCGAGGCCAAAAAAACAAAAACCGACACTGACAGCGAAGGGGAGCTTATGTCTAGTCAACAAACCATTTTTTACACCCTCACCGATGAGGCGCCGATGCTGGCGACCCAGGCATTTCTGCCTTTGGTGAAGGCTTTCGCCAAGCCCGCCGGGGTCTCCGTAGAACTGAGCGATATATCGCTTGCTGGCCGGATTTTGGGCAACTTCCCGGACTACCTGACCCCCGAGCAACGGGTACCTGACGTGCTGAGCGACCTCGGAAAGAAAACGCTAGAGCCTGATGCCAATATCATCAAGCTGCCCAATATCAGTGCGTCAGTTCCGCAGCTCGTGGCGGCGATCAAGGAACTTCAGGCCAAGGGGTTCAAAGTACCTGACTTCCCGGATGACCCCAAGACCGAGGAAGAAAAAGCGATCGCGGCACGCTACTCGAAATGCCTTGGATCCGCGGTCAATCCAGTCCTTCGGGAAGGAAACTCAGACCGTCGCGCACCGCGCGCGGTAAAGGAATACGCCAAACGGAACCCCCACTCCATGGGCGAGTGGTCTCCCGCGTCCCGCACCCACGTCTCGCACATGACCGGTGGTGACTTCTACCACGGAGAAAAGTCGATGACGCTTGATCGTGACCGTCAGGTCAAGATGGAGCTCATCACCAAAAGCGGCAAGACAGTTGTACTTCGCCCCAAAGTGGCAGTGACCAAGGGCGAGATCATCGACTCGATGTTCATGAGCAAGAAGGCCCTGTGCGAGTTCTACGAAAAACAGATTGAGGATGCACATAAAACCGGTGTCATGTTCTCGCTGCACGTCAAAGCGACCATGATGAAGGTCTCGCACCCGATTGTGTTTGGCCACTGTGTCCGCGTTTTCTACAAGGAAGCCTTTGATAAGCATGCCAGGGTCTTAGCGGAACTGGGTGTCAACGTGAATAACGGCATGGTCGATCTGTACAACAAGATCGCCAAGCTGCCAGATCGTGATCGGGAAGAGATCATGCGTGACATCCACGCCTGCCATCAGCATCGCCCCGAGCTTGCGATGGTAGATTCTGCAAAAGGCATCACGAACTTCCACTCCCCCAGTGATGTGATTGTCGATGCCTCCATGCCCGCCATGATCCGTGC
>JBDLRA010000091.1:0-5183 GCA_039800285.1 Pseudomonadota bacterium | reverse complement strand
CATGAAAACCACCGCGATCGCTTCAATCAACGGGCTGTTGAAATAGCCCAGACTCGCATCATGGGACGAGAGACCGCCAAGGGCCATCGTGGTTCCCATGTGAACAAGGGCATCAAACCAGCTCATGCCAGCTGCCCAATAGGCAAAAAAGCAGGCAATCGAAAAAAACAGGTACACGCCGTAAAGCAACTTAGCGGTCTCGGCGATTCTCGGGGTGAGCTTCGCGTCTTTGATCGGCCCAGGCATTTCAGCCCGATAGATCTGCATCCCCCCAACGCCAAGTAAGGGAAGAATCGCTAAGGCCAGAATCAGAATGCCCATACCGCCTAGCCACTGTAAAAACGCACGCCAGATCAGGATCGATCGCGGCATCTCATCAAGCCCTACCAATACCGTACTACCGCTGGTCGTTAAACCCGAAACCGCCTCAAAGTAAGCCTGAGAAAAAGTGATGTCTGGGAAATAGCGAATGAACGGGAGCGCGGCAAAAGCGGGAAGTGCTGCCCAGACCAGGGCCACCAAGAGGAATCCGTCTCTTGAATAAAGTTCGCGTCGATGCCACCAGGTCAGACCAGAGATCGTGATCCCAACCACCAACGTGACGAGTATGGATTCTTGAAAGGCCAGCAAAGCCTTGGGACGGTCTTCAAAAAGACCAAACCCGACGGGGATCAACATGACCAGGGAAAACAGGGTCACGACGACCCCGAAGACCCGAAATACTGCAAGGAAAGGCCAGTTACTCTGAACGCGACTTTCTTCTAATGTCTCCACAGCGTCAACAGGTCTCGGTCAGAAACAGCCTTTCCTTGTTAGTTACGGTACAACACAGTTGGCAGCCACATCCCGATTGCTGGGAAGACATAGAGCAACACAACAGCAATCACCTGTATTCCCATAAACGGCAGCATACCTGCAAAAATCTGATTCAAGGTCACATGCGGTGGTGCGACGCCTTTCAGGTAAAAGGCAGACATCGCAACAGGAGGCGACAAGAACGCCGTCTGCAGATTCAACGCGACCAACAGGCCAAAGAATAAAGGATCGATACCAAAGTTATCCAAAAGCGGGATGAAGATCGGCATAAAGATCACGATAATCTCAGTCCACTCGAGAGGCCAGCCCAGCAAGAAAATAATGACCTGCGACAAAATGAGGAACTGAATGGGTGTTAGTCCCAGGCCAAGTACCCACTTCTCCACAAGCTCTTGTCCGCCAAGTAATGCGAATGCAGCCGAGAAAATCGACGAGCCCACGAAGAGCCAGCAGACCATGGCACTGGTCTTTGCCGTCAGAAAAACCGATTCCTTCACCACAAGATAGTTCAGCCGGCGATAGGCGGCAGCCAGTATCGCACCGCCGATCGCGCCAACCGCGGCCGCTTCTGTGGGCGTCGCCAATCCGAAGACGATGGAACCCAACACAGCAAGAATCAGGACCGCCAGCGGGAAGAAGGACCCCAGCAGCATCTTGAAGATTTCGAGCCGAACCCAGGTAAAGAAGATATAAAACGCCAGCAGAGCGAATCCACCAATTCCCAGCATCCACCAGTACCAGTTCGGTGCCGGTTTGCGCTCCGCAGGGGTTTCCGCTGCCGTTGCAGCAGGGTCCGCTGTTGCCGCACTGGCCTCTGCAGGCGCCGCCTCAGCAGGCTCAGCCGCTTCCATCGGTTCTAAAGGCTCGGCACCCATTTCGACGAGCTCTTCAGAGGCCTCTTCGGTCGCTTCAAATGTCGACACCTCGGCGTTCATTTCGACAAGCCCGGATGTATCAACGACTTTCTCCGGTGCTGTCACAACCGAATAGAGATAGCCCATGAAGAGCGCAAAAAAGATTGCAGGCAGAAGGCTGACAAAAAGCGTCTTTAGGATCTGAGAAATAGACACGCCAGAATTACTTGTACCCACCAACCCTTTCACTAACGCTGGCAACACACGATCACTAATCGTCTGCTTCAGCTGCTCGTAAGCGACTGGCAGCGGTACGCGCCGCTCTTCCTCAGCCAATGGCGGCATCGACTGCGGCTTAAGCTTTGCCATCAAAATGACATAGCCCACATACAGGAATGCGAGCATCAACCCCGGAAAAAATGCCCCTGCATAGAGCTGCACCACCGACACGCCGGCCGTAGCGCCGTAGACAATCAACATGACCGACGGCGGAATCAGAATCCCTAAAGTGCCCCCTGCGGTAATTGATCCAGCAGCGATGCGGACGTCATAGCCGCTCTTCATCATCTGCGGCAACGCTAAGAGTCCCATCAGGGTGACGACTGCGCCGACAATGCCCGTTGCGGTTGCAAAGACGGCACAGGTAAAAATGGTGGCGACAGCAAGCGATCCTGGCACGCGCACGAGCGCCAAGTGCAGCGATTTGAACAACTTTTCAATCAGATTCGCACGCTCAACCAGATAGCCCATGAAGACAAACAATGGGATCGCGATCAGCACATCGTTGGTCATCACACCATAGGTGCGCTGAACCATCAGTGTCAGCGTGTTCGTAAGGGCCAGGTTAGGGTCACGAAAGTAGTAAGCAAAAAACGTAAACAACACGCCCATGCCCATCAGTGTGAAAGCGGTGGGAAAACCCAACATGATGGTCACCACCACCAAGGCCAACATCAGCAGACCCACGTGTCCCGATTCCAAATTACCCCAAGGCATCAGCGCCAGGGTGCCAATGACTACCAAGGCCATGATGGCAAAGCCGAAGAGGAGTTCCTTACGCATGTTTGTTGTCTCCTTCGTGCGAGATCATGGCCTTCAGTTCTTCGACATCGACCTCTTCGACGTCCTGCTCACGAGAGGGCCATTCACCCTCCCGAATACAGACAGCGCAACGCAGAATCTCGATGAGCCCCTGAAGCAATAGGATTGCGCCTGCAACAGGGATGATGGTTTTGAAGGGATAGATGGGGGGGCCATCAGCCGTAATGGACGAGTGTTCCAGAATGCGCCAGGAATCGGCGGCATAAAAATACCCTGCATAGATCAACGCCAGGATGCCGGGGATAAAAAAGATGACGTACAGAACTAGGTCAAGTGTTGCCTGCGTTCTGGGCTTGAGAAAGCCGTACAAAATATCGCCGCGCACATGACCGCTCTTGGCTAAGGTATAGGCGCCGGCCATCATAAACATAGTCCCGTAGAGCATCATCTGCGCATCAAAAGCCCACGGGTGAGGATCATTCAAAACATATCGTGAGAAGACCTCGAACCCGATGAGCAGAGTAAGCCCAATGATGAGCCACGAAAACGCGTGACCAATCCAGGTGGAAATTTTGTCGACCGTGAGAAAAAATTTTTGCACGATTGGATCCGTTATGAATTCATCATTAAAAAGGCAGCCTGCTTTCGCAAGGCTGCCTTTCCATTCCCCTGTACGCGCTATCTGTACCTAGGGGCTCGTCGCGAGACGTTAGTTTACTTCTTTGCTGGGGGAGCTGCCTTCTTGGCAGCCGGGGCAGCACGGAAGTAGTGGTCATAAGCCATGCGACGCTGAACGTTGGTCTCCAGATCCCATTTCACTGCACGGGCAGCAAAGGCACGCTGGGAGTCCACGATCTTCTTGAAGAGTGGGTTTTCAGCCGACTTCTTCTTAACGATCTCGTCATAGGACTTGAGCTGGGTACGCAGCACAGCATCGGGGGTCTTGAAGAACTTAACACCCTGCTGAGTTGCCATTTCCTGATAGTCCTTGGAGTAGCGGTCCACAGCCTTCCAGGACATATCCGCAGAGGCAGCCTCCACTGCGTTGTCAAGAATCGCGCGCAGCTTGGCGGGCAGGCCACGATACTTTGCGCCGTTAAACAGGATCTCAAACTGCTCAGCGTTCTGGTGATAGCTCTGGAGCATGCAGATCTTTGCAACGTCGGGGAAGCCCAACAGACGATCGGACGAGGCGTTGTTGAACTCAGCGCCATCCAGCAGACCACGGTCCATTGCAGGAACGATCTCGCCACCAGGCAGTGCGTTCACGGACACGCCCATCGCAGTCAGCATGTCGATCGAAATCCCGACGGTACGGAACTTCATGCCCTTCATGTCCTCGAGCTTAGTGATGGGCTTTTTGAACCATCCCAGAGGCTGGGTGGGCATTGGGCCATAGACATAAGAGCGGACGTCTGCACCAACAACTTTATAGAGCTCTTCGAGCAGCTGTGCGCCACCCCCGTACTTGTGCCAGGACAGCAGCATGTTGGCGTCCATACCAAAAGACGGGCCCGATCCCCAGAGGGCGAGCGCGGAGTTCTTGCCGTAGTGATACACGATCACGCCGTGGCCACCGTCAAGGGTCCCTTTTGACACAGCATCTAACAGACCGAATGGGGGCACCACAGCACCCGCAGGAAGTACCTCAATCTTGAGTTCGCCGCCGGTCATGTCGTTGACCTTCTTCGCGAAATCAAGGGCGTACTCGTGGAAGATATCTTTCGCAGGCCATGTGGACTGGAAACGGAAGTTAATCGTGCCCTGTGATTTTGCAATCATTGGGAATGCCAGCGCACCGGCACCAGCAGCACCTGCTCCTGCTAAGAATTTACGACGCTTTGGCGAGGCGTCCATTGCAACAGACGCGGTCTTTTTGTTGGCGGCTTTCTCTGCCATCGAAGTCTCCTGAGTGGGTAACGCGCAAACAAACCATGCACGGACAATTCCGGGCCTGGCGGAAACGGCCAGACAGGCGGACCTGTCAACCGGAATGGCCATTATGTTCCTGCGAATTCTGGGTGTGTCCCTAGGGAATACCCCCGAAGAAACGGGGTCGTTCAAACAGGGTTTAGAAGAACCCTGCCGTGACCTGGAAGAGCTTTTCGACTTTGGGGATCATCCGTTTATCTGTCACGAATACGATGAGGTGGTCGTCCGTTTCAATGACGGTATCGTGGTGAGCCATCAGTACCTGGGGCGACTCGCTCTCCATCCCTCGAACCAGCGCGCCAATGCCTGCCCCCTCAGGGAGGTCGATCTCCTCGATCCGACGACCCACCACCTTGGAGGTCTTACGATCCCCGTGGGCAACGAGTTCCAAGGCCTCCGCAGCGCCCCGACGCAGACTATGGACCGCCGCCACATCTCCCCGTCGGACATACTTTAGGAGTTCTCCGATCGTGGCATGTGAGGGGGTAATCGCCACGTCGACACGACCGCCTTCCATTAATTCTGCGTAGGCTCGGCGAT
>JBDLRA010000090.1:0-9730 GCA_039800285.1 Pseudomonadota bacterium | reverse complement strand
AGCAATCACCAGCTGCACGAACACGAATAACCCTCGCAACATGGTGGCGGCAGGACTTTTAGCCCGTAACGCCAATCGACTGGGACTCACGCGTAAGCCGTGGGTCAAGAGCTCTCTCGCGCCGGGCTCCAAAGCCGTTGCGCTCTACCTAGAAGAAGCTGCGCTGATGCCTGAGCTCGAGAAGCTCGGGTTTGGTGTGGTTGCATTTGCCTGCACGACCTGTAACGGGATGAGTGGCGCACTCGACCCCGTGATTCAAAAAGAAATCATTGATCGCGATCTCTATGCAACAGCGGTTCTCTCCGGGAACCGAAACTTTGATGGCCGAATTCACCCGTATGCCAAGCAGGCTTTCCTCGCTTCACCACCACTCGTCGTAGCCTACGCTATTGCCGGAACCATTCGCTTTGATATTGAGAAAGACAGCTTCGGCCAGACGCCAGACGGCAAGCCTATTCGACTCGCTGATCTCTGGCCGTCTGATGAAGAGATCGATGCGGTCATCGCCAAGAGCGTCAAGCCGGAGCAGTTCCGTAGCGTCTACGAGCCCATGTTCAAGGTTCGACTGGATAGCGGTGAAAAGGTAAGTCCACTCTATGAGTGGCGCCCCAAGAGCACCTACATTCGTCGCCCGCCTTACTGGGAAGGTGCGCTCGCCGGTGAGCGGACGATGCGGGGCATGCGGCCGTTGGCAGTTCTTGGCGATAACATCACCACAGACCACCTCTCGCCATCGAATGCAATCCTCTTGGATAGTGCGGCCGGCGAATATCTCGCGAAGATGGGGCTGCCTGAAGAGGACTTTAACTCCTATGCAACGCACCGGGGAGACCACCTGACAGCGCAGCGCGCAACCTTTGCCAATCCAAAGCTGCTCAATGAGATGGTGAAAAAGGATGGCAAGGTGGTCCAAGGATCTCTTGCCCGCGTTGAGCCAGAAGGCAACATCATGCGGATGTGGGAAGCGATTGAGACCTACATGAACCGCAAGCAGCCGCTCATCATCATCGCCGGCGCTGACTACGGTCAGGGTTCGTCACGCGACTGGGCAGCCAAGGGGGTCCGGCTGGCCGGCGTTGAGGCCATCGTCGCGGAAGGCTTTGAACGTATCCATCGCACCAACCTTGTCGGCATGGGCGTTTTGCCCCTCGAATTCCTGCCAGGCACCACGCGGCTCACGCTTGGCATTGATGGCACTGAAACCTTTGATGTCATCGGTGACCGTACGCCACGCGCCCAACTGACGCTGGTCATTCATCGTAAAAATGGGCAGTCCGAGAAAGTCCCTGTGCTCTGCAGGCTCGATACCGCTGAAGAGTGTTCAATCTATGAGGCAGGCGGCGTACTCCAACGATTTGCCCAAGACTTCCTGGAATCAAAAGCAGCTTAGGAACCCATATGTCGTTTCTCCCTCAGATCAAAATCCCTGCAACCTATATGCGCGGGGGCACCAGCAAAGGCGTCTTTTTTAAACTGGATGATCTGCCGCAGGCGGCCCAGACTCCTGGGCCGGTCAGGGATGCAATTCTGCTTCGGGTGATTGGGAGTCCAGACCCTTATGGCAAACAGATCGATGGCATAGGTAATGGCACATCGAGCACGAGCAAGACCGTCATCCTCTCAAAAAGCAAACAACCTGGCCATGATGTGGACTATCTGTTTGGCCAGGTCTCCATCGACAAACCGTTTGTGGATTGGAGTGGTAACTGCGGAAATCTGACGGCCGCAGTCGGTCCCTTTGCGATTCGTAATCAGCTGCTCGATCCATCGCGCGTCCCCAAGGACGGGTTCGCGACCATCCGGATCTGGCAGGTTAATATCGGTAAAACCATCATCGCCCACGTCCCGATGACGAATGGTGAGGTGCAAGAGACCGGCGACTTTGAACTCGACGGTGTCACCTTCCCGGCCGCAGAGATTCAGATTGAATTCATGGACCCGGCCGCCGAAGAGGAAGGTGGCGAGGGGGCTATGTTCCCCACGGGTAATCTCATTGACACCCTTGACGTACCGGGTGTTGGGTCACTCTCCGCAACCATGATCAACGCAGGCATTCCGACTATCTTTGTCGAAGCAAGCGCAATTGGGTTCACGGGCTGCGAGCTGCAAGACCAGATCAATGGTGACGCAAAGACGTTGGCCATGTTCGAGACGATCCGCGCCCATGGTGCCAAGCGGATGGGCTTGATCAAGGATATCGCGGAAGCAGCAACACGCCAGCACACACCCAAGGTCGCGTTTGTCGCACCGCCGCAGACCTACACCGCATCGAGTGGAAAAACGATTGCAGCCCAGGACATTGATCTGTTGGTTCGGGCTTTATCCATGGGGAAACTGCATCACGCCATGATGGGGACCGCATCGGTCGCGATTGGAACCGCAGCAGCCATTCCTGGCACGCTGGTCCATCGAGCTGCTGGTGGTCAATCGCGATCAGCGGTACGCTTTGGACATCCTTCAGGAACGCTTCGCGTTGGCGCAGAGGCGCAAGAGGTCGACGGCCAGTGGGTCGTCAAAAAAGTCATGATGAGTCGTAGTGCACGTATCCTCATGGAAGGCTGGGTTCGAATACCACAAGACCACGGGTAAAGGAGACAACCATGGCAGCAACCGTCGGAGCATTTCACAAACGCTCGATCGAAGACAAGGAAGGCTTTTGGGCCGAACAGGCCAAGATGGTTGACTGGTTTAAGTCACCAGAAAAAATTCTCGATTTCAGTAACCCCCCATTTGCCCGTTGGTATCCAGACGGAACAACCAACCTCTGCCACAACGCGATCGACCGACACCTCGCGACGCGAGCGGACCAGAAGGCTTTGGTCTACATCTCGACGGAAACAAAAGAAGAACGCATCTACACCTACCGACAACTGCACGAAGAAGTGCAGGCCATGGCCTCGATGCTTCAGTCGCTTGGGGTTAAAAAAGGGGATCGAGTCCTCGTCTATATGCCCATGATCGCCGAGGCGATCTTTGCCATGCTCGCCTGCGCTCGAATCGGCGCCATTCACTCGGTGGTCTTCGGCGGCTTTGCGGCCCCCTCGCTGGCCGCCCGAATTGATGATGCACAGCCTGTCGTGATGATCTCGGCGGATGCTGGTATGCGTAACGGCAAAGAGGTGCCCTATAAGCACCTGGTGGATGAGGCCTGCCGCTTAGCGGAACGTCCGCCGAAGAACGTGTTGCTGGTGAACCGTGGCCTTGCCCCCATGACCCAGGTCGATGGACGCGATGTGGACTACGCCTCGCTTCGTACCGCTCATCTAGGGAAACGTGTTGACTGCGAGCCCATGCTCGCCACCGATCCCTCTTACATTCTTTACACCTCCGGCACGACTGGCAAACCCAAGGGGGTTCAACGCGATACAGGAGGCTATGCCGTTGCCCTTGCAGCCTCCATGAAGCACATCTTTGACTGCAAACCCGGCGAGGTCTTCTTCTGCACCTCCGACATCGGCTGGGTGGTAGGCCACTCCTACATCGTTTATGCCCCGCTAATTAACGGGTCGACCACTATTGTCTACGAGGGAATGCCCACAAATCCCGATCCCGGTATCTGGTGGAGCATCGTCGAACGATTCCAGGCGACGACTATGTTCTCATCGCCAACCGCTGCGCGTGTCTTGAAAAAACAAGACCCCAAGTACATGACCCAGCACGACACCAAGTGTCTGCGCCGGCTATTTCTCGCGGGTGAACCGCTTGATGAGCCGACAGCACGCTGGATCTCAGATGCCTTGGGGGGCGCAAAGATCATCGACAACTATTGGCAGACCGAGACTGGCTGGCCCATTCTCGCTGCCCAACACGGCGTGGAGGAAACACCCACGAAATTTGGAAGCCCGAGCTTTGCCGTCTATGGCTACGATCTGCGACTGATTCATGAGACAACCTACGAAGAGGTTGGTGCCAACGAGAAAGGCATGCTCTGCGCCGTCGCGCCGCTTCCGCCCGGCTGTCTTCAGACCGTCTGGGGCGACGATGAGCGGTTCTTAAAAACCTACTTCACCGCAGTTCCGGGCCGTCAGCTCTACTCCACCTTTGACTACGCAACCCGCGACGACGACGGCTACTACTTTATTCTTGGTCGAACAGATGACGTCATCAATGTCGCCGGACATCGACTCGGAACGCGAGAAATCGAAGAAGCCATTCAGGTGCATACGAATGTCGCCGAGGTCGCCGTTGTCGGTGTGGCCGATGCACTCAAAGGGCAGATGCCACTTGCCTTCTGCGTTTTGAAAAACATCGATGTGGTGAAAACGCCTGAAGGCAGAGCCGCTGAAGAAAAGGCGATCATGGCAACCGTGGACAAGGAACTGGGAGCGATTGCGCGTCCGTCTCGTGTGCACTTCGTCACCATGCTCCCGAAGACACGTTCAGGGAAACTGCTGCGACGCTCAATGCAGGCACTCGCCGAAGGACGAGACTCAGGCGATCTGACAACCCTTGAGGATCCCACGGCGCTCGATCAGATCAAGAGCGCACTCAATCCACAATAAGACCGAACCAATCCCGAGCCGTGACGCCCCTTATCACTCGGAAACTAGACGCCCATAAAGGAGACCATGGCGCGCTCGGCATCGTCGGCGGCGCACGCGGAACAGTCGGGGCGGGCATTCTGTCAGCACGGATGGCCGTCATGAGCGGCTGCGGTCGGGTCTACCTCGTTCGTCCCGATCTGTGTGATGGTCTTGTGCTGGACCCGCTGACCCCCGAGGTGATGCTGATCGATGTTCCACAGAGCCGACATCGCCCGATCAACACCTGGCTTATCGGTCCTGGACTCGGGGAGTCGAATGCAGCCCATCAGATTGTTGCCGATCTGATTCGTGATGATCGTCCCATGGTGATTGATGCGGATGGACTTAATCTGATTGCACAAGATCCCGCGCTGGCGCGTCAGGTTGCGCGACGTGATGCCCCAACCATCATGACACCGCATCCCGCAGAGGCCGCACGACTTCTCCAGTCATCGGTCGATGCGGTGCAATCGAACCGGGTACAGACTGCGACTGAACTCGCATCCCGCTATCGTGCTATTACTCTCTTAAAAGGCGCGGAATCGGTGATCGCAAGCGAAATGCATCCCCCGCGGATAAATCACACCGGCAATGCAGCGCTCGCCACAGGAGGCACCGGCGATGTGCTTGCCGGTCTCATCGGCGCGCTGGTTGCTCAGGGGATATCTCCCATGGATGCGGTCATCCATGGGACGGAAATTCACGGTCTTGCTGCAGAACAACTGACGAAGCGGCTTGGCGGCATGATTGGCATCACAGCCTCAGAGTTAATCCCTGAGATCCGCCAACTGATCAACCGTTAGATGACGCCGGCCTTTTGATAGGCCGCAAACTGCTCTTCGCTAAGCCCAAGGCGACCGACGAAGATCTCTCGGTTAAAGGCACCCAGTTTAACCCCAGCATGGTGAACACTACCGGGTGTCTCTGAAAGCTTCGGCGCTACATTCTGCATTGCGACCTGACCAAGATCATCACTCGGCGCACGAATAATCGTGTTTCGACTCGCAAACTGCGGATCGTCTAGCATTTCCTTCGCGGTATAGAGCTGCCCAGCGGGAATCCCCGCCTCGTCAAGCATCACCAGCACGGATTCGCGTGTGTGCTGAACCGTCCACTCGCCAATTAATCGGTCGAGCAGCGCCTGATTCTGTCCGCGTGCGGTGTGACTGGCGAAACGCGGGTCTGTACCTAAAGCCTCTTGGCCCATCACCTGACAGAGCCGACGAAACACCGTGTCCTGATTGGCCCCGATGAGCACCGATCGACCACAAGAGGTTGGATAAATGTTGCTCGGCGCGATGCCTGGGAAAATCGACCCGGTCCGCTCGCGGACAAAGCCGGCCACGTCATAGTCCGTGATCAGACTCTCCATCATATTCAACACACTCTCATAGATCGCGGCATCGACTAGCTGTCCCCGGCCGGTTCGCGTTCTTGCCTGAAGCGCTGCGAGCGCCCCATAAGCCGCATGTAATCCTGTCAGCGTATCGCCAATCGCAACCCCCACGCGAGACGGCGGCGTGGAAGGATCGCCGTTCACATAGCGAAGACCTCCCATGGCCTCCCCGATCGCCCCATAGCCCGCGCGCTCAGCATATGGGCCTGTCTGCCCGTAGCCAGTCACGCGAACCATAATGAGTCGCGGGTTGAGTCGGCTTAATTCCTCCCAGCCCAGACCCCACTTCTCAAGCGTCCCGGGACGAAAGTTCTCAATCAGAATATCGGACTCTAGCGCTAGTCGACGGGCAAGCGCCTGACCCTCTGCAACCCGAAGATTCAGGGTGACCGACTTCTTGTTTCGACCGATCACGGGCCAGTACAGCGACTTACCGCCCGTCTTTTCCTTCCCCCATTCACGGATCGGATCTCCGGCACCAGGCGCTTCGATCTTGACAACATCCGCACCGAAGTCAGCGAGCATCTGCCCGCAGAAAGGCCCCGCAATTAACTGACCGAGTTCAAGTACCCTAATGCCATCGAGTGCCCCTGCCTCAGGCCGTCCCTGATCCCTCATAAACAATTCCTTAAAAAATTATGCAGCGAGAACAGTGCGAGGATCGGTGATGCGTCCTGTCAATGCACTCGCAGCGACCGTGGCTGGTGAGCCCAGAAAAACGCGAGCATCCTTGTTCCCCATGCGGCCTAGAAAATTACGACTCGACGATGCAATACAGGCCTCTCCCTCTGCGAGCACCCCCTGATGGATTCCCGCGCATGCGCCACAACCGGGCGTGGTCACCACACAGCCAGCGTCGACAAGCGTGGCGAGCGTTCCGGTCTCAATCGCTGCTTTATAGACCTCGCGTGATGCGGGCGTCACGATAAACCGAACGCCAGGGGCAACCCGCTTGCCCTTAAGAACCGCCGCAGCAGCCTGCAGGTCGTCGAGTCGACCGTTCGTACAGGTCCCAAGAAACGCCTGATGAATCTGGGTATTCGGGAGATCCGTGACCGCTGCGACGTTATCAACCGAATGGGGCGATGACACCATTGGGGAAATCGCGGCAGCATCGAACGCGACCTCTGAGGTGTAGTGCGCATCCGCATCAGGATTCGTTGCGTCATCGACGGGCTGATCAGAAAACCGTGCGTAATGTGCCCTCGTCACATCATCAATCGGTGCGATCGCAAACTTTCCTCCCATCTCAACGCCGAGGTTACAGAGCGTCATCCGCTCTGAGATCGAGAGATGGGCAAAAGCGGAACCTGCGTATTCGATCGACTGATAGATCGCACCGCGTGCCGACAGCTTCTGAACGATCGAGAGCGCGAGATCCTTGGCATAGACACCCGGGGTAAGCCGGCCATCAATGACGACCTTCTGGGCAGTGGGCACCTGAAACCAGAGCACGCCATAGGCCCAGAGGTAAGCCATCTCGGCAACGCCAATACCGCACCCCGCCGCGCCAACAGCGCCGAGCGTAATCGTATGAGAATCCGTGTTCGTGACAAACTGCCCGGGACGCACAAGTCCAGACTCAATTGAGATCTGGTGAGAGATGCCATCGCCGACCTCATAGAGCTTCTCAATCCCGAATCGACGACAAAGGACACGCCCGATTCCGTGGATATTGGCGTGCAACGGGGTATCAGCAGGCGCATAGTGATCAAAAAACACCGCAATCCGTTCGGGATATCGCACCTTATCAATGCCATGTAACCGGAAGTAGCGATCCACAAGGCCAATGCCATCATCCAGACTGAACGTGAAGTCCGGGCATCCTTCAATAAAATCACCCGCAGAGACAGAATGGCCAGCAATCCGGCTCATGATTTTTTCAGCGGCGGTCTGTCCCATTATTGCGCTCCAGCGCTAAGTCGCGGTGCTTTCCAAAGACCACCGTGCTGAAGAATATTCAGGAGTGGTGGCGCAAGCGGCGTAAATGACACTGCTGCGTTTGGCAGAACCGCCTCGCCTTTGGCAAGATCCACTGAGATCACCGCATCGTCAGTCACACGATCAACCAAGTCCGACACCACCACCGCAAGGCCATTATTCACGGCGTTACGGAAAAAGATTCGTGAAAACGATTTCGCGACCACCAGTTGTATCCCCAGCCCAAGCAGGCAGGTCACCGCATGTTCACGAGAGGAGCCGCACCCAAAGTTCCAGCCCGCGACAATGGCCGGGCTCGATTTCAGGCGATCCTGAAAGTCTTTTCCATAGGGCTCGAAAGCGTGACGTGCCTGATCCTTTGGCTCTAACACAGACAAATAGCGGGCCGGAAAAATGACATCAGTATCGATATCGTCCCCGACCCGTAGCACCGCCGCCTTAACCTGCATGACTTGCCTCTGGCGTCTTTGGCGCGAAGGGAAAGATTCCCGTGCGAGAGACCGATCCCGGAAGGGGATGCTCTAACACCTGGCTGAGCCAGACCGCGGTCTCACAGACCGCACGCAGGTCGATGGTGCCGGCCTCCCCCATTCGTTTCAGCATGTAAACCAGATCCTCGGTCGCGATGTTTCCCGTTGCACCCGGCGCAAAAGGACAGCCGCCAATGCCACCAATGGAGGAATCAAAGACCGACACGCCAGCCTGTATTGCCGCCATGACATTCGCGAGCCCCGTGTTTCGGGTGTTGTGGAAATGGCAGCGCAGCGCTGTGTCGGGCAATACGGCGCGGACCGCAGAGACAACGCGAGTGATATCCACGGGCGTCGCCACGCCAATCGAATCCGCAAGCGCAATCTCTTTGGGATGGTTACGACTAATCGCCACCGCAAGTTCAGCGACCCGCCGCTCGGAGACCTCTCCTTCAAACGGGCAACCGAAGGACGCAGCGATGGTGACGGTTGTCGGGATTCCTGCTTTCGCGCAGATCTCAGCAACGCGGTCCCACTGGGCCAGCGTCTCCTCCGTTGCACAGCCCTGATTCGCGCGATTGTAGGTGTCTGTCGAAATGACGACGTAGTTGACCTCATCCACCCCAGCAGCAACCGCACGCTCTGCCCCACGCTCATTTAACGCAAGGCCTGAGTAGGACACGCCCTCACGCCGCGGGAGCAACGCCATGAGACCCTCGGCATCGGCCATCTGCGGCACACGTTTCGGATTGACGAAGCTTACGGCCTCAATTCGGCGAAGCCCTGCGTTAATCGCACGCGTAATGTATTCGGCACGCTCATGAAGGCTTAAGACCTTCGGCTCACTCTGGAGCCCATCCCGCGGACCAACCTCAACTAAAGTGATCACCGAACCTCCCGCTAGAAGCCACCAAAGGGAATCGCCAGTGCGATCCAAGGCGCTGCGACAAGAATGACCGTTCCGAAGAGCATGATGAAGACAAACGGAAGGGACCCCCTCGTCACAGTCTTGAAGTCACACTTAGAGATCGCCTGAATGACGAATAGATTAAGTCCGATCGGCGGGGTGATCAGACCAATCTCTACCATTAGCACAAAGAAGATTCCCAGGAAGATCGGGTCGATACCAAAGTGGATCGCAGCGGGAAGAAACACAGGAACGAAGATCAGAATGATGGAGATCGGTTCCAAGAAGCATCCAACAGCCAGAAGAATCAGAGACATCAGGATATAGAACAATTCTTTTGAGGCGATCGTCTGGCTAACGAGCGCGGTGATCTCATTAGGAATTTGATAGATCGTGATTGCCTGACTCAATAACTTTGCCCCGGCAACAACAAGCAGAATAACAACAGTCGTGTGAAGTGCATCCTTTGCGGACTGCCAGATCCCATCGAGCG
>JBDLRA010000089.1:0-5920 GCA_039800285.1 Pseudomonadota bacterium | reverse complement strand
GCGCTAACGCGAGCGCATTGACGCTCATCTCTAGCGGGACGAGAAAGTCTTCACGGAGTACTTCACCGGGATGAACCGGACGCATTCGGTTAACAGGGCGACTCATATTTGCACCTTAGTGATAATCGACAATCTCAACATTGGCGGGGCCGGTGTCGGTCCAGACGAAGCAGACGCGGAACTGATCGTTGACGCGAATGCTGTACTGACCCACCCGGTCGCCTTTGAGCGCCTCCAGCCGATTACCCGGCGGAGAGCGCAAAAAATCCAGTGTCTTGGCGGCATCTAGTTGCGCCCTCGCCACCAGTCTTGCCGCTGTGCAAAGAGGCCCTACGCCGCTAAACGCCCAGCAAGGCTGGAATGCTACCGATCGTGCCGAAAGCCATGTTAATCCGCAGGATGGTTCGATTCCGCCCCGCGCCACCAAGATGAATCAACCGCTCACAGTACGCAGACTAGTAGGAACCCATGAAGTCTTTTTTCCCAATCTCGACACCGTTGTGCCGAAGAATGCTGTATGCGGTCGTAACGTGAAAGAGAAATTGTGGTGTGCCATATTTCAAAGCGTAGTCTTCAACAGTTAGCTTTTTCTCTTTGGGCGTACCTGGGCGCAAAACAATTTCTTTTACCGCGCTGTCATCAAGTTGCTCAGCGGAGATAGCGCTAATGAGCTCTAGCGTTTTCAAAATGCGGTTTTGCAGCTCGGAAAAACTTTGCTCGGTGTCTTCGTAGGTGGCTACTTCAAGGCCAGCAATGCGCGAAGGAACACTTTGGGCAAAATCGCAGGCGATTTGTACTTGACGCACCAGTGGCAGCATGTCTGGGAATAAGCGTGACTGCAATAAAGTGACCGGATCGAATTTTCGCTGTTCTGCGTACTCTTCGCCTTTTTTTAGCACGTCGCTGAGTGCTAAAAGCATCTGCTTAAAAACAGGAACCGTAGCTGAATAATGAGAAATTGACATGGGTCTTCCGATTGTTTATGGCTGTTAAAGACGAAGAAACAAAATATTACGATTAAAAAAATAACTTCTATTGTTGAAAAAATGCACGCCCCCGTGCAGTCAGTGATCTAGGCGGCACTGATGGCGCACAAGCACAGTGAGCCCCTCAACAAGCGAGGACGTTGTGCTTGCACTTTACATCGAAAGATGTGGAGATACAGGCTGCGGATCGTTATTTGACTTCAATCACCGCACGCATTCCTGTTTCACTTTTTCGTGATGCCACATCATCGAACACGCCAGCGCGAACTGGCACAAACCACCATTCGACCGTCGCACTTGCTTTGATCTCAGCACGCCGTATGGGTCCATATAATTCTGCAGCATCTTTTCCTGCACCATCTTTAACAACCACTTTGCGAGTATAGACGGCATCTGCCAGCTTGTTAGAAGAAAAATAGCAACTGCGCTCGGTCCGGTTGATAAGGCGAAGCTTGTAGAGCCGACCGGCCTCTAATGATAAGGATTCGGGTACAAATCGTTGGCACTCCGACCCGCCTTCCATCCGTAACTCGACCTCGATCGGGACTTGATCTCCCAGATCTGCGGCACTTAGTGGGGCGCTGGTGCAAATGGAAAAAAGCACAGCCACGGAAGTGGTGGCAAGCGCAACTATATTCACAGGAGGGAACGTCATGATTTCTCCGGGTAGCCAGTACAACGATTAGAAGGATTGAAATGGCGAACAAGGCTTAAAAATAAGTACAAATTTTTTTCAACTTATCACACCCAAGTTACATCATCACAACCGAGACTATTTATCGAGACACGATACCTAAGTAGGCGCCGAAGAACACAAAAGCCCGCAAACGAAAGTTTGCGGGCTTTTCGCTTTTGAGTGCGAGATCATGTACTGCCCGCCTCCCTGCTTGCTCTTGAGCCGCATTCTTAGCATCATTTGACTATGCGCCCATCCACAGCCCTTGAAAGTCACCGTCAGGCGATCGTCCAGATCGTCGAGAGTCATAACGCCCTCAACCCCCGTGTTTTCGGCTCAGTAGCACACGGAACAGATGGAGAAAACAGTGACCTCGATATCTTGATTGATCCAACCCCCAAAACATCATTAATGGATGTAGCGAAAATTCAAGTCGAGCTCGAAGGGCTTCTGGGCGTGAAAGTGGATGTTTTGACACCTAACGCACTACCTGACAGTTTTCGACATATTGTCTTGGCAGAAGCAGTTCCGGTATGAGCAAAGCCTCACGCGTGCCTGACTACTTGGAGCACATACTTTCTGCGATCAAGCGTATTTAGCGCCATGTAACTGACGTTGATGAATTTGTCTTTTTACAAAGCGAATTACTGCAAGACGTAGTAGTTAGAACATAGCTAGACGCCTTTGTTTTTGAAGGCGATGTTTGCGTTAGGTTCAGGGTTTCACAAAACGCAGCGTCGTTCAAAACAGAGCGAATACCATTGGGGATTAGGCTAAGTGGTCCTCTATGGTCGTATTTTTCCAGTTCGTGCCCGAGATCATCCGCCTAACACTAAGAGGAAGCCGACCATGAGCCGACTTACAGGCAAGGCCGCCATCGTGACCGGGGCCAAGATCGTCATCGACGGCGGCTATACCGTGCGATGATGGACCTGACCAAACCACACGCCACCCCCGCCGCTGACTGCCTTGCCGATCTTGCCGCAACACCCCATGGACTGAACGCTAGCGAGGCTGCGCGGCGGCTCGTCGAATACGGTCCGAACTGCCTGCCGGAAGTGCGGTCGAAGGGGCCGGTAGTACGGTTTCTTCTGCAGTTCCACAATGTGCTGATCTATGTGCTGATTGGCGCGGCGGCAGTAACGGGGATCCTGCAGCACTGGGTCGATACAGGCGTGATTCTTGCCGTGGTGATGGCCAATGCGGTCATCGGGTTCATCCAGGAGGGCAAGGCAGAGGCCGCAATGGCCGCGATCCGGGGCATGCTTGCACCGAAGGCCACCGTGTTGCGCGATGGGCACCGGGTATCGGTAGACGGGGCCGACCTCGTGCCCGGCGACATCGTCCTGCTGGAGGCGGGCGACAAGGTTCCCGCCGACCTGCGGGTGCTGGAGGCACGGAGCCTTGGTGCACAAGAGGCGATCCTGACCGGCGAATCGATGCCTGTGGAAAAGGACCAGACTCCGGTTGCCGCCGATGCAGCCCTTGGCGACCGCCGCTCGATGCTGTGGTCGGGCACTCTCGTCACCCAAGGCACGGCGCGCGGGCTGGTGGTGGCGACGGGACAGGCCACAGAGATCGGGCGCATCGGCGGGCTTCTGGCAGGGGTCGAGCAGCTGAGCACCCCGCTGGTCGCGCAGATCGACCACTTCGCACGCTGGCTCTCGTTACTGATCTTGCTGGTAGCGGGGGGGCTGCTCGCCTGGGGGTACTACGTCGGCCACATGCCTTTTGCCGACCTGTTCATGGTTGTAGTCGGCATCGCCGTGGCGGCAATACCCGAGGGCCTGCCTGCGGTGATGACCATCACGCTGGCCATTGGCGTGCAAGCCATGGCGCGCCGCCATGCCATCATCCGTCGATTACCGGCGATCGAGGCGATCGGCTCGGTCTCGGTCATCTGCACCGACAAGACCGGCACCTTGACCCGCAACGAAATGGTGGTGGCTGCCGCCGAGACGGCGGAGGGCATCTTTGCCATCGGTGGCGAGGGCTATGCCCCCGAAGGGGTCATTACTCCTGAAGGTGACCTCTCAAGGCTCGCCCGGGCGGCGGCGTTGTGCAACGACGCGAGCCTGCACTGCAAGGACGTGGTCTGGATGGTCGAAGGCGACCCTATGGAAGGTGCGCTTCTGGCATTTGCTGGTAAGGTCGCAGGTGATCAAACCGCACGCCGCCTGGACGCCATCCCCTTCGACAGCCGGTACAGATTCATGGCTGTTCTGACAGACGGGCTACAAGGCCGGGTGACACATGTGAAGGGCGCGCCAGAGCGTGTACTGCGGATGTGCGAAGGCATTGACCTGAAGCACTGGCACGACCGGGCCGAAGCCCTCGCGCGGCGTGGCTTGCGCGTACTTGCTCTGGCCGAACGTTCCGAGGCGGGTGACCGGATCGACGCGAGGACGCTGGAGGTTGGGCTGACCTTCCTTGGCCTCGTCGGCCTGATCGACCCGCCGCGCCCCGAAGCGATTGCCGCCGTTGCCGAATGCCGGGCGGCGGGTATCCGCGTCAAGATGATCACCGGTGACCATGCTGGAACTGCCGCTGCCATTGCGGCGCAGATCGGTCTTACCAACTCTTACCGCGTGCTGACCGGAACGGACCTGGACAGACTGGACGACGCACAACTGGCGCTGGAAGTAGCAGATATCGATATCTTTGCCCGCACCAGCCCCGAGCACAAACTTCGCCTTGTGACCGCTCTGCAGGCGCATGGCCTAACAGTCGCGATGACCGGCGACGGGGTAAATGACGCCCCCGCGCTCAAGCGAGCCGATGTTGGCGTCGCCATGGGGCTGAAGGGGTCAGAGGCCGCAAAGGAGGCCTCCGATCTGGTGCTGACCGACGACAACTTCGCCTCCATAGCCGCGGCGGTACGTGAGGGGAGGACGGTCTATGACAACCTGAAGAAGGTGATCAGCTGGACTCTGCCGACCAATGCGGGCGAGTCGATGGTGATCATTTTGGCCTTGCTGGCCGGTCTGGCCCTGCCAGTGACCGCGGTGCAGATCCTGTGGATCAACTTGATTACCGCCATTACGCTGGGGCTAGCGCTGGCCTTCGAGCCGACCGAGTCAGGTACCATGGCCCGGCCACCACGCGCCCGCAATGCGCCGATCCTGTCGGGTGGTCTGGTCTGGCATGTCGTTCTGGTGGCAACGCTGTTTCTGGCGGCGGTCTTCGGCATCTTCTCCTATGCCATCGACAGGGGCTACCCTTTGGCGCTGGCCCAGACCATGGCGATGAACACGCTGGTGGTGCTGGAGATATTCCACCTCTTCTTCATCCGCAACACCCACACCACCTCGTTGAGCTGGGCCGCGGCACGCGGCACCAGATTCGTCTGGGCCGCGGTCATTGCCATCACGACCGCACAATTCGCCGTTACCTATCTGCCGCCCTTTCAAGCAGTACTGGGAACAATGCCCGTTTCGCTGATGGACGGACTGTTGATCGTGGCCATTGGCGCTGCCTTTTTCGCGCTGATCGAAATCGAAAAGCAGATCCGTCTCGGGTTGAGGGAGTGATCTCTGACACGGCTAAAGTACATACTGTAGGCGATAGACCGCATTCAGAAATACTGCGAAGACATTAGCGAAATTAGTTTCCTCGCAAGCGAAATTAAGCGTTAGCAATCTCACCTCGACGATGAACCTTGCGTTCAATCTCTGCTCGCGTAGGGAGTGTCTTCAGATCGTAGTCTGCTTGAATTGCCATCCACGAGGCTGCATCACCACCAAAATAATGGGTGAAATCGGTGGGTTCTGGTTGAATTACATCTCAGCCTTTACTTAAGTCGCCGACCTTCGCTATCGATGACTTCAAGGCTGATGGGTATACCTTGACCGACACTTTGCGTCACCGTGCAGAAAGCCTCGAACTGGCTCATCACCCGCTCGGTATTCTCAAGCATATGTGCAGGAACGCCTAGCTGGAGCCGCGCATGCATGTTCATCACTCGGAGCCGGCTTTCTAGGTTGCGTCCTACGTTAGCTGTCACCATGCATTGCAACGGCTCTGGTCGCTGGCCAAATTTCCGGTAGGCGAATAACAACGAGTCCGACAGACAATTGCCCACCGCAGCACATAGCATCTGCAAAGGTGACGGGCCTAGCCCTGTACCAAGTGGGGCAGGCTCGTCGGACAGCAATGCAGGCATCCGCTTATCAAAGGTCACTTCAAAACGATAATCCTGTTGCTGATAAAGCGAAACACTGATCTGTTGATTGAACATAAGCAGATCCTTTTTGATACA
>JBDLRA010000088.1:0-9136 GCA_039800285.1 Pseudomonadota bacterium | reverse complement strand
TAGCGGAGATGGATGCACATGACCGAACCGTCGGTTGGCCCACTCGGCAGCGACTCGCCAAAAAAGTGTTTGCGCACACGGCGGCCTATGACGGGGCCATCAGTAACTTTCTCAATAGCCTTGCGCCAGTTGCGTGCCCCGACAGTGCGACAGGTTGTATGCCCCCCGCACCAGACGCAGCATCCGATTACCCAGAAGTGCTATCGATTCAGGTCAACAAAGTGCAGGCTATGCGCTACGGCGAAAACCCCCATCAGAGCGCGGCCTTTTACCAAGATAGCAACGCGCCAGAAGGCACGCTTGCGCGCTACCAACAGATTCAAGGGAAAGAGCTCTCGTTCAATAACATCGCTGACTCCGATGCCGCATGGTCCTGCGTGAGAAGCTTCTCAGAGCCTGCCTGCGTAATCGTAAAACACGCCAATCCCTGTGGTGTCGCAACGGCACAAGGTCCCTCAGAAGCCTATCAAAAGGCTTTTAAGACCGATCCGACATCCGCGTTTGGCGGAATCCTGGCGTTTAACACCGAAGTCTGCGGCGCCACCGCAGAAGCCGTGAGCAAACAGTTCGCCGAGGTGATCATTGCGCCGGCGTTTTCTGCGGACGCAAAGGCCATTTTTGGTACCAAGGCCAATCTTCGCCTTCTGCAGGTGCCGCTCGGCAGCGATCACGCGATTGCCTCAGGCCGTGACCTCAAACGTGTCAGCGGTGGACTACTGGTTCAGACGCCCGATCAAAACAACCTCAGTCTCTCTGACCTAAAGATCGTCACCACACAAAAACCAACACCGTCACAGCTTAACGATTTGCTGTTTGCCTGGAAGGTCTGCACATGGGTAAAGAGTAACGCCATTATTTTTTGTGCCGATGGGATGACGCTTGGTGTCGGCGCAGGTCAGATGAGTCGAATTGATTCCGCACGTATCGCCGCGATCAAGGCACAACATGCGGGACTCACCCTCAACGGGTCTGCCGTCGCATCTGACGCCTTCTTCCCTTTCCGCGATGGTCTAGATGCCGTCGCCGATGCGGGGGCGACCTGTGTGATCCAGCCTGGTGGTTCGGTGAGAGACGACGAGGTCATCGCAGCAGCAAACGAACGCGGTATCGCGATGGTCTTTACAGGAATGCGACACTTCCGGCACTAGTCGAGATGAGAATCCTTGGCATCGATCCAGGACTTCGACGCACCGGCTTTGGCGTCATCGATGTCGAGGGTCAACGCGTTCGTTATGTCGGAAGCGGTCTGATCCGTCCAGCCATTGAAGGCACTGAGCCCGAACGTCTCGCCGAGCTATTCTCAGGCGTCAACGATCTGATTGCGCACTACAAACCCGACCAGGCAGTGATTGAACGCGTTTTCGTCAACGTCAATCCAAAGTCAACGCTCTCGCTGGGTCAGGCACGCGGCGTCGCGATTGCTGCCTTGGCGCAGCATGCGCTTCCAATCGACGAGATCACGCCGCTTCGCATCAAACAAACCGTCGTGGGCTCGGGCCGGGCCACCAAAGAGCAGGTTCAGAAGATGGTGCAGCGTCACCTTAGCCTCCCAAAGGCACCGGGGTCGGATGCAGCAGACGCGCTTGCCTGTGCCCTCGCCTGGTGGCAGACACTTGCCCATACCAGGGCCATCACGCGAGCAAAAACTAGCCCACAATAGAGGCCACCATGATCGGACGAATTGCCGGCGTATTGATCGCCAAAAACCCCCCACAGATTCTGGTGGACGTCCAGGGGGTGGGATATGAGATCGATGTCCCGATGAGCAGCTTTTATGACCTCCCGGAGATCGGTAAACCAGTCGCAGTCCTGACGCACTTTGTCGTCAGGGAGGATGCCCAGCTGCTCTATGGGTTTCTGACCGAAGCAGAGCGAACAGCATTCCGCGCGCTGATCAAGGTCACCGGGATCGGCCCGCGGATAGGACTTGCGGTGCTCTCCGGCCTCTCGGTCACAGACCTCCAGCGGGCGATCGCACTTCAGGAGGCCGGGCTGTTGACGCGCGTGCCGGGAATCGGCAAAAAGACTGCCGAACGACTGATTCTCGAACTGAAAGACAAACTAGGATCGACCGCAGGCGCAATCGCAGACCGTCCGCACCAAGGTGGCATCGATATCGTCAACGCCCTTCTGGCGCTTGGCTACTCCGAGCGCGAGGCGCTGGCCGCAACCAAAGGGCTCGATCCCGCGCTGTCGGTATCCGATGGTATCAAGCAGGCACTGAAGCAGTTAGCCAAGTAAACTTCCGGGCATGATTGAACATGACGACCTCTCGGCACCGGATGAAGACCGTCTCGTCTCAGGCCAGGCGAAGACGCCTGCCGAAGAGGCCATCGAACGGGCACTGAGACCCCAACGCCTAGCCGACTACATCGGGCAGTCCAAGGTTCGCGATCAGCTCGCCTTATTTATTGAGGCCACACGCCAGCGCCAAGAGGCGCTAGACCACGTGCTGCTCTTCGGTCCTCCTGGACTTGGAAAGACCACTCTCGCCCATATTCTGGCGCGAGAACTGGGCGTCAATCTCAGGCAGACCTCTGGGCCCGTCCTGGAGAGGCCGGGTGATCTGGCGGCCATCCTGACCAACCTCGAACGCAATGATGTGCTTTTCATTGATGAGATCCATCGGCTAAGCCCTGTCGTCGAGGAGATTCTTTATCCCGCGCTTGAGGACTACCAGATTGACATCATGATCGGGGAAGGCGCCGCCGCACGTTCGATCAAACTCGACATTCAGCCCTTCACGCTGGTGGGTGCAACAACGCGTGCAGGCATGCTCACCAACCCTCTTCGCGATCGATTTGGCATCGTCTCAAGACTTGAGTTCTACTCAACAGAAGACCTGACCACGATCGTCAAGCGCTCAGCATCGCTTCTGTCCGCAGCGATCGATGAGGCAGGTGCCCGCGAAATCGCGCGTCGCTCCCGCGGAACACCACGCGTGGCAAACCGACTCCTTCGTCGTGTACGTGATTTTGCGCAGGTGAAATTTAACGGCGAGATCACACAGACAGTCGCGGATCAGGCGCTCTCTCTACTCGAGGTTGATCGCGAAGGTTTTGATCTCATGGACCGTAAGCTACTCGAGGCCGTAATTGAGAAGTTTGGTGGCGGCCCGGTGGGGATTGATAACCTTGCAGCGGCGATCGGCGAGGCGAGAGACACCATTGAGGATGTCCTTGAGCCTTACCTGATCCAGCAAGGATTTCTGCAGCGTACGCCACGCGGCAGAATCGCTACGGCTTCAGCGTATCAACACTTCGGAAAAATCGCGCCAACGGATTCTGGTAACAGTCGACTTTTTTAAGCCCAAGGACTTCGCAACACCATGAATGCTTCTGCAAATCTTTCTGTGCTAACCCTCGTGATGGAGGCGAGCCTGCCGGTGCAGCTCGTCATGCTGATCCTGGTTATCATCTCGCTGCTCTCCTGGACTGTGATCTTCAAAAAGTGGCAGTCGATTGGACGGGCCAAGAAGGAAACGGAGGCGTTTGAGCAGACCTTCTGGTCCGGCGGTGAGCTCATGGCGCTCTATGACCAGGCGCAACAGGGTCGTATCCCAGGGCCGTTGGCGAAGATTTTTGAATCTGGGATGCGGGAATATCTGAAGAGTCGTTCCGGCAATATTCAAGACACCGGTATTCTGATCGATGGCGCCCGGCGTGCGATGCGAGCCGCCTTTCATCGAGAGCTTGATACGCTTGAGCGCAACCTACCCTTTCTTGCCTCCGCAGGATCTGTCTCGCCTTACGTCGGCCTTTTTGGCACCGTCTGGGGAATCATGCATGCCTTCTCTGGTCTGGCAAACGTTCAGCAGGCGACGCTAGCCAGTGTCGCGCCTGGAATTGCAGAGGCCCTCGTTGCAACGGCGATTGGTCTGTTTGCTGCGATTCCTGCAGTCGTCGCCTACAACCGCTACGCGACCGATGTCGACCACCTGAGCATTCGCTTTGAAGGGTTTATGGAAGAGTTCTCCAACATTCTTCAGCGTCAGGGCCTTCGCTAAGACAGGACATCAGGACACCATATGGGATCCTCCACCAGCCAACGAGGTCATCGTCGTCGTCGCATGATGAGCGAGATTAATGTCGTGCCGTATATCGACGTGACATTAGTCCTTCTGATCATCTTCATGGTGACAGCACCCATGATCGTCACCGGATCGATTGACCTCCCTCGCGTCGGCCAGGCATCTCAGGCGCCTGTCGCTGCAATTGATGTCACGATCCGGCAGGACGGTTCCATCACCGTCAAGCGCAACATTGAAGGCGACAAAGAAATTCCCGTGATTCGTGACGAACTCGTCTCAGCCGTGCGTGCGCTGAATACCGCACAAGACGCACCGATCATCATCTCTGCAGAAAAGGCAGTCCGCTACGAACACGTCATCGGCACTTTAGATGTGCTTCAGCGTGCCGGTTTTAGCCGAGTGGGTCTGAACGTTCGAAAGGACTGACGGGTGCTGGCGATTGATGCCCGCGAAAATAGAAATGCCTTTGGGGCTGCGCTCGGCATGCACCTCCTGCTTGTCGCAGGATTGTTTGTGTCCCTTAACTGGAGTCAACAGACGCCACCCCCCGTGCAGGCAGAACTCTGGAGCGGCCTGCCGCCGCAGATGCCGGCATCACCGAGTCTTCAGCAAAAACCAGTGACTGCCCCTGCACCTCCCGCACCAACACCCCCAGAACCCAAAGCGGACATCTCGACCCAAAAAAAGAAAGACCCCCCAAAAAAGCCAGAGCCGCCAAAGGCCGACAAACAAAAAGAAATAGACCGGCAGGAGGCTGCCAAGAAGGCAGCTGAGAAAAAGCGCGCTGAGCAACGTGCAGCTGCACAACTCGAGGCGCAACGCAAGGCGGAACTTGCCCGACTCGGTCTCGATCCAAACGCCAAGGCCGGCGCAAAAGGCAAGGACGCCGCAACCAAGGCAGGGGTCACCGGAGGGGCAGAGATTGGGGCGAAAACAGGCGTCGAGGCCGACTACATGGCCCTCATACAAGCGCGGATCAAGGCGCGAATTAATTACCCTGATCGCGCACCAGGCAACCCAGAGGCGGTCGTTGCGGTCACCCAGTTGCCGACCGGTGAGGTCACGCGAGTGCGCCTCATTAAATCCAGCGGCGTCGTCGCCTGGGATGAGGCCGTGCAGCGGGCGATCTGGGCGGCAAGCCCCCTTCCCAAGAAGAAAGACGGCACCGTTTCACGAGATCTAGAGCTGCGCTTTCGCCCAAAAGAAGATCAATAGAAAAACGCCTGTCATAAAACTGGGCTGTCTATAATGCCGCCATGATGACTCTCTCGGCTCAGATGGCAGTCGGATCCCTCCGCCAACAACAGTCGCACCAAACCCTGTTCATCCGCTTACGGGCGATCCTGTCTGCGCTGCTGCTCGCCACGCTTCTGGGACTCATTAGTGCAGACACCATCGCCCAGACGCCGCTTCGCATCGATATCACCGGGGTTGGTCAGCGCCAGATTCCTGTTGCAGTCGCCCCTTTTGACGAAACAGAGCAGACACAGCGTTACGGCCGAATCGTCACGGAGGTGATCCGTGCCGACCTTGCCCGAAGTGGCGTCATCTCAATTGTTGATGCAGGAACGCCGTCTCCGGTTCTCAATGAACGCAGTGAGCTCAGCCCCCTCTTCGCGACTTGGCGGCAGAAAGGGGCCGAGGCACTCGTGATTGGGAGCAGCTCAATCGTGCAAGATGGTCGAGCAGAGACTCGGTTTATTCTGCTGGACACAAGACGAAACGAAAGCCTCGGTGGGCTCGCAATCACCACCCCACCAAACGAACTTGAAGCAAGACGCACTGGACATCGCATCGCCGATTTCATCTACGAAAAGCTCACGGGAGAACCAGGGTTTTTTGCAACGCGGCTGGCCTTTGTTCGACGCGATGGAGATATCAACAGCCTGGTAATTGCTGACTCAGACGGGCAGAACAGCCAGATTGCGATGCGGTCCAAGGAGCCCGTGATCTCCCTGGCCTGGTCACCAGACGGCACGCGACTTGCTTATGTTTCTTTCGAACAGCGTGACGGTATTTCGAAACCGGTGGTCTACGTTCACACCCTTGCGTCTGGTCGACGTGTTGTTGTTGCCAACGAGCGCGGCAGTAACAGCTCGCCTGCATGGTCCCCAGATGGCAAACGTCTGGCAGTGGTGTTGACGCGAGATGGCAACTCACAGATCTACACCGTGAGTGCTGAGGGTGGGCCGTTGACCCGTCTTTCCAGGTCGCGGGCCATTGACACCGAACCAACCTTCTCTCCAGATGGCCAGTACATCTACTTCACTTCAGACCGCGGCGGATCTGCGCAGGTGTATCGTGTTGCTGCCAACGGTGGTGAACCGCAACGGGTAACCTATAACGGCCCCTTTAATGCGCGGCCGCAGGTCAGCCCTGATGGCAAGACGCTTGCCTATGTCACGCGGCGCGAGAAACTATTCCGAATTGCAGTACTTGACCTCGCCAGCCAACAGGAGACGGTCGTCAGCGCCGGGCCAAAGGATGACTCGCCCAGTTTCGCACCTAACAGCAAATGGATCATTTACAGCAGCAGATCAGATGGCCGAACCGTCCTTTCGGCCGTCTCATTAGACGGCAAGCTGAGGACCCGCCTGTCCGCCGACGGCAGTGAAGTCAAAGGCCCAGCGTGGGGCCGACTGCCCTAAAGTCGCACGGGGGCTCGAAAAATCCTCGATTTCATGAGACCATTGCACGCAAATAATTATAAAAACCGTCAAATTTCCAGGAGAAGCCCATGACGAATCACACATTTTCAATGCCGAGATTGGCCCTGCTCGCCGGATCGGTCGTTGCCCTGACGCTGGCCGGTTGCGCCTCACAGGTTCCGCTCGAAGAGAAGAAACCTGCTGCACCTGTTACCTCGGCTACCAAGCCTGCAGGTCCCAGCGCTGCTGAGATCGCCGCACGCGAAATCGCTGCAGCCAAGGCGGAGCTGGCAAAGGTCAAGCCCAGCATTTACTTTGACTTCGATAAATTCGAGATCAAGCCCGAGTTTCAAGGCACCATTGCCGCTTACGCGAAGTACATGAAGATCGACACCAAGGCACGCCTGGTCATCGAAGGCAATGCGGATGAACGCGGTACAACGGAATACAACCTGGCGCTTGGCCAGAAACGCGCAGAAGCCGTCCGTCGTGCGCTCGGCGTATCGGGTGTCGCAGACAACCGTGTTGAAGCCATCAGCAACGGTGAAGAAAAGCCCAAGGCAAAGGGTTCTAACGAAGCCGCATGGGCCGAGAATCGTCGCGCTGACCTGGTTGTGAAGTAAACCGGCAAACGATGCACAGACCCACTCGGTCGATGGCCGCCTCCCTTACGGGCGCGGCCATTTTCATTACAGCACTTGGGGTGAGCACCCCAGCATCTGCCCTATTTTCGGATGATGAAGCCCGCAGAGCCATCTTGGATCTCCGAGCAAAAGTCGAAGCGTTAACCGTTCGTGTGACTGAGCTGGAACAGCAACTGCAATCCGCAAATCAGGGCCGCTTACAGCTTCTCAATGAGTCGGAGCAGTTACGCGCAGAGCTAGCACGTCTGCGTGGCAAGGTCGAGGAAACAGCCCAGGTTGCGACGACCGGGCGCTCCCAGCAAAAGGACCTATACGGCGATCTTGATCAACGGTTGCGCAGCCTTGAGCCCACTGAGATCGACATTGATGGTGTCCGCTATCGCGTCAGCCCACCCGAAAAAGAACGGTTTGATGCTATTCGTGACCTGATTCGCAAAGGGGACTTCAAAGGCGCTGTGTCCGCCGCAAACACATTCCAGCAGGCCTTTCCTGTCTCCAGTATCGCGGCTTATGTCCTGCTCGACAAAGGCACCGCTCTCTACGCAGACAAGAACTACAAAGCATCAATTGCGGCACGCCAAGAATTTATACAAAAGTATCCGGATCATCCGGCCCGACCCCAGGCGACGTTAAACCTTGCGGCAAGTCAGGCCGAGTCGGGAAACCCCAATACCGCGCGCGGTATTCTGCAGGGCCTAATCAAAAACTATCCTAGCTCGCCTGCGGCCGCCGAGGCCCGAGAGCGACTAAAGGCGCTGCAAAAGCCAGCACCATCCAAACCGGCATCGACCAAGCCTGCACCACGTTAAGCCCGCTGGTCCGAGTCGCAACGGACCTCTGCCTCCGAAAGCTGGGTACACTGTGGCGCGATGATGACTTCGGAAGATCTCCAAGCCCTTGAACGCATGGTCAGCCTGATCGGTCTAGGGCTGGGCTTGCTGCTGGGCTGGGTCTCGCGGTTTGCTGGCTTTTGCACCCTTGGGGCCATCACCGACTGGTATGCCAGTGGCGATCGATCCCGTCTGCGAATGTGGCTTCTCGCGATCGCGATCGCAATCCTCGGGACACAGTTCCTGATCTTAACGAATCAGATTCAGGTCAAAGATTCTTTTTATCTCTCCCAACGCGTGTTCTGGCTATCCCATATCGTCGGGGGGCTGTTATTTGGGTTTGGGATGGCACTGGCATCCGGATGTGGGGGGCGCACACTAATCCGAATCGGTGGGGGCAGCCTCAAGGCCTTGGTTGTTTTTCTGGTGATGGCGATCGTCGCCTTTATTACGATGCGCGGGCTTCTGGGTGTGTTTCGAGTAGAAACACTCGAGAAAGTCTTCTTCGTATTGAGAAGCCCTCAAGATATTGCGAGTCTCCTTACTGCTGGGCTAAGCATGGGCGCAGAGCAGGTTCGTATTGCTGTTACCGCCATCGCGACCCTCGGACTTCTCGGCTACGTATTCTTCAACACTGAATTTCGCTCCCAGCCCAGACGTATCGTCGCAGGCCTCATGATTGGACTTCTTGTTGTTGCAGCCTGGTGGACAACTGGGTTTTTCGGTTTTGTGGCAGAGGATCCCAACACCTTAGAACCCCGTTTTGTCGCGACCAATACCCGCGGGATTGAGTCGCTCACCTTTGTAGCACCGCTCGCCTACTGGCTAGACCTTCTCATGTTCTGGAGCGACAGCTCACGCTCGATCACCTTCGGCATCGCAACGGTATCCGGTGTTGTCCTTGGGTCTCTCCTCCACGCAATGGCTACCCGGAGCTTTCGTTGGGAGGGATTTCAGAGCCGCCAGGATCTCTCTCGACATCTC
>JBDLRA010000087.1:0-4552 GCA_039800285.1 Pseudomonadota bacterium | reverse complement strand
GGAACAAGTTTTCCAGCAGCATCTTTACGGACACCAGACTCCATCTCATGGGCCATGAGGACGCGAGCGTCAACCACTCCGTCAGCGGCACGGGCACGAATACGCATTGGATCTGCCATTTAATTCTCCTTAACTAAATTTGGTCGTGATTACGAATGCAAAGATCTCGAGGGATTAACCGCCGCAGCCGCCGAGCGTGACCTTGATCTCTTTCTTCGCCATGTAAAACTTGCCGTCCGCCTTGACAATCGCGACGACATCCGAGCTCTGGCCCATCTTCACCCGCATGGAGACATCCGGAATCGAGTCAGCCGTGAACTCGTAGAAACCAGCCATCATGGCGGGGTTCTTTTCAACAAGCACTGCTGCCATTTCTGTCTTGGCGATCTTGGAGGCAACACCGACGGGCACTACCGCACCGTTCTCCGCGATATCGGGAGACGTGATGGTGATATCCGCACTGTTGGGCGCAGATGCAATGCCCATTGCCTTCAGGGTATCAGGAATGTTCTTGGTCTCGAACCAGTCTTTTTTCCAGGCAGCGGCCATCGCTGGATTCGCGGTAAAAAACCCCATGGATGCAAGCGCGGTATACAGCGCAGCGCCACCACCCGCTTTGATCACTTGACGACGTGAAACGCTCATATTGACTTCTCCTCTATTAATCAAAAAAACATGCCGAGTGGCTACTTGGCACCATCAATAACCCACTGCGCAAGCGCAGTCAGTTCATTGTCCTTCAAATTCGGATGCGGGGGCATGGGGACAGGACCCCAAACCCCGGCGCCTCCAGCCTTAATTTTCTTCGCTAACACAGCAGGCGCCTTGGCATCACCCTTGTATTTCTTAGAGATCTCCGCCCAAGAAGGGCCGACCATCTTTGCTGCAGGCGCATGACACGTGGTGCAGTTTGCCTTTTTCGCTAGCGCTGCCGCATCGATCCCTGCCGAGGCCTTCGCGGGTGCGGCTGCAGCCGATGCCGCTTGGGCCACCACAGCGGCCGCAGGAGCAGCGGCTCCCTGACCTGGCGCGGCAGGCTTAGACGTGTCGATCGCGCGTGCCGGACCGATTGGACGGTGCTGCTCCATGAGGTTTCCGTGCGCATCTCGTGCCGACACCGGCAGTGATGAGCGAATCTGAAGCTCGGTGGCACAGTCTTTCATGCACAGCGTGTTCACTACATCGGGCTTCCCTTTAAGGTCCCACATGCCGTGTTTATCGGTCATGCCGTTTCGGTTCGGCATACGTTTCTGAACTTCCGCGATGTTCTTATCCGAGAGCACGAAATTCTCGGGAACAATCTCTCCAAGATTGAGGATGTAGGCAACGACTCCATAAACCTCTTCCACCGTTAGGGTCTTAGGATTCGTCCACGGCATCGCTCGGTTAATGTAGTCCCACAAGGTCGATACCGTCGCGACTTTCATCAGCGTCGTCCGCTGGGGAAAGTCCAGCCGCGCGAGATTCGCAACCCGGCCTGTCTCAATATCTTTCTTCGTTGTGCCACCCGCAATTGGCGTAAAGACCTCGGTGCTCTCACCGAAAACACCGTGGCACGAGGCACACTTCGCCTCCCAGACTTCCTGGCCCTTTGCCACCGAGCCTGCCCCCGGCGGTAGACCCTTGAAATCCGGCCGAACATCAATATCCCAGGCCTTGATCTCAGCAGGCGTGGCTGTTCGGCCAACCCCTGAAAACTTCGATGGCGCAGTCTGAGCGAGCGCCGATGTTGCCAACACGGCGGAGACCAAAAGCCCCAGCGGCAATGACTTAGTAAACCTGGACATTGCTTACCTCCCCGTTCTCAGCAACTTTCCATGACTGAATCGCGTTTTGATGATAAATCGACCGAGTTCCCCGAACTGCACGGAGCTGATTGATCTTGGGCTGGACATAGCCTGTCTCGTCTTGAACGCGAGACTGTAAGACCGCAGGACTGCCGTCCCAGACCCAGTCGATATTGAAACGCGTAAAGGCCTTGGTCAGGATCGGTCCCTCGAGACGCGCCTGACGCCAGTTGCGGCCACCGTCGACCGATACGTCCACGCGCTTGACCTTGCCACGACCCGACCAGGCAAGACCACTAATGTTATAAAAGCCTTTGTCTAGAAGCGTCTGCCCACCGGATGGGGTGGTAATCACGGACTTGGCCTCTTGGATTCCTGTGTACTGACGATGCATGCCGTCGGGCATGAGGTCCACGTAATGAATCGCCTCGTCCTTGGTGGCCCACTTCTGGTCACCGACTTCAATTCGTCGCAGCCACTTGACCCAGGAGACTCCCTGAATACCCGGCACCACAAGACGCAAGGGATAGCCGTTCTCGGGGCGGAGCATCTCTCCGTTCATCCCGTAGGCAACAATCACGTCATCAAGTGCGCGATCCAGAGGAATCGTCCGTGTCATCGATGAGCCATCTGCACCCTCAGCAAGAACAAACCGTGCCTGCTTGCGATCGATACCGCAGTCATCCAAGAGCACAGAAAGCGGAACACCGGTGAACTCGCTACACGAGATCATGCCGTGCGAATACTGGACCGTTGGAACCGCCACGTTACCCCACTCCATCGCTGTGTTCGCGCCACACTCAATGAAGTGAATGCGGGATACCGACGGAAGACGCATGATGTCGTCCATGGTGTAGACCTTCGGGTTCTTCACCATACCCATCACCATCAGACGATGCTTACTGGGATCGATGTCCCACCAGCCCTGGTGATGCCGCTCAAAGTGCAGGCCACTGGGGGTGATGATGCCGAAGGTACCTTGCAACGGTGTGAAGGCAACTGACGCCGCGGACACCCTGGTCAATCCCGGGCTCTCGCGGCGCTGCAGGCCTTTTTCATACTGCGAGGGCATCCCGTAAGCATTCGCCGCAACAGGCATACCAAGTCCCGTCGAGTGCGCGGGCAGATTCAGGATATTGGGGTCGCCGGCACCAACTGCCGCGTGTGCAGTTCGAGAACTCGCCGCCAGACCGAGGGCTGCCATTGACGTCGCCGCAGTCGACACGGAAGCGGCAAGAAACTTACGTCGCATCAGTGCCGGTGACTTTACGTCATCCTTGGCAAGGAAATTTTCAGGCGCCCGAACGAGACGACCCGACTTCTTTACTTCTTGAGACATTCAACCCTCCCCAGCGTTGAACAAATAAAACAGTTTTAGGACGGCTCTGTTACCGCCATCCGAACACAAACCAGACGACAGAGATCCGTCAATGTCTGGTCCGAAACCCTGTAATAAACTGATGTGCCTTCCCGTCGACGAGACAAAACACCAGACCGATGCAACAACGACAGATGACGAGAGACATTCGGCTGCGGTAGACCTGTCTGCGCGACGACCTCTTGGACGGATCGTTCCTGGTAACAGATGGTCTGAATGATACGCAGGCGAGACGCCTCTGACAGCAACGCAAAATAAGCCGACGCTTTTTCAAACAGTCCACTGACTGCCTCAGGCTGCTCTGCCTCGACCGCGGCAAGCACTGAGCCCGGATCAAACAGGTTGGCTTCGATAGAGTTTGCTGCAATCACCATAATGAGGAAGAACAATATTCTTCTGTAAGCATATAGTCAAGAACTAGATCTGCTGCGGCACAACAGGCTGTTTAGTCCCCGGTCGTTAATAAACGACGGGTCATTTTCAGGCGGCAATCAGGCATACCGTTCTAGGATCCGAGCAGACCGCTCCACCTCCCTGAGACGCTCCTGCCCGTCCACTGTCGCCGCCTCCATTACTGAACAGGTCATCATGCGATAGAAGGCCTTGTCCATTGCCTTCCTCACGGCCGACATCTGCTGGGCGACATCCTCACAGCTGCGACCGGAATCAATCATCTCGAGAAGCGCGCCGACCTGACCGTGGATGCGCCGCAGGCGATTCGTAACATCGCGTTGATACTCAAGCCGATAACCCGGTTGCGTCGCAACAGAATCAAGCGTTGCCGCTTTCGTTTTTTTCGGTGATGCCATTCTTTTGCTTTGCACCATTGCATGTCCTTTCGGGCGAGGCGACGTGAGGGGGTGTTCAGTACGAGTGTGCCAAGAAAGCACTCGGTTGTCAGCGATGACTGGCAATCACGTTAACCCTGCTTGACATTCGTCACAAGGAATAACACCCTACCCCCCTAGGGTATTTAAAAAAATAACTCGAATCCCTAAACAGCACGAAACCCATCATCAGAGGAGAAGTAGACCATGTCGATTCATCGTCGTATCACCCTGCTCTTAGCAGCAGTCGCAACCGTCACCCTCACAGGCTGCGGAACGCTCAGCACCATCAGCAAACTCGAAAACGGGGCGGGTGGCGAAGCCATGCGGATGTGGGACAAATGGGTCGAGGGCGATGGCGATATCGCGGTTGCGACAACCTGGGCACGAAAGGTCAAGCCCGGGATCAAGCCAGAAGACGTGGAACAGATCCTGAAAATCGTCGCTACCGAGCGCAACATGCGTGACGTTGGCACACTGCCACTGTCAAAAGAACTTGAGGCCCGCTCAGGCAAGAAAGAGAAATTCTTGACGGTGTATTCCTTCTGTAGCCCTCAGAT
>JBDLRA010000086.1:0-3208 GCA_039800285.1 Pseudomonadota bacterium | reverse complement strand
AAGCACCAGAGAGCCTGGGTATTTGTCTCCGCGACGCTTGCGGTCGGTGGTCGGTTTCAACACTTTCAAGAACGACTCGGGCTATCGCATGCCAAGACCCTGATTGCCCAGAGTCCGTTTGACTTCGCATCCCAAGGACTTCTGCTGGTATCAGAGAAGAGCCCAGATCCGAAGGCTTCGGATCTCATGACGCAGTTGCTGGAACAAGAAGGCATCCAGCAACTGATCAAGTCTTCTCCCGGGGGGGTGTTTGTACTCTGTACTTCGCATCGATCCGTGAACCTTGCGCAACAATGGTTCCAGCGTTGGGGCACATCACACCCCGACCGTCTCGTGCTGGTTCAGGGTGAGGCCCCTCGGCATCAGTTGATTGATCGATTCCGAACGCATGGGCGCGCTATTCTGATCGGTAGCCATTCTTTTTGGGAAGGTGTTGATGTGCCGGGGCAGGCCTTATCCATGGTCTTGATCGACAAAATTCCATTTGCGCCACCAGACGATCCGGTGCTTGAGGCGCGCGCAAAACAAATGACACGTCAGGGCCGAGATGCCTTCATGGGGCTTTCTGTTCCCGAGGCGGCTATTCTTTTGAAGCAGGGTGTGGGGCGATTAATTCGAACAGAGACGGATCGCGGACTTGTTGTGATTGGCGATCGTAGGCTTGCCGAGACCCCTTACGGTAGGCGCATCATTCACAGCCTGCCTGCATTTCAGCGCACGAGAGATGACGGGTTTGCCTTGGACTGGCTGGTCTCACCAGAGCTTCAGTCGGTTCAGGGTCGTTGACCAGACCGAGGGCTTTTCTGGTTTGGCCTGCTTCTGAGGGCGACGGTTCGGATCGTAGGCGACCTTCAGAAAACCGCTTTCCGGAAAGTTCTTCTCGAGCACACGACGCGCATCTTTGCTGAGCTCTTCTAAACCGAGGCGCTCGTATCCCACCATCATGATGGCCAGCGCTTCCTCAATGGCGGGGACGTCCTGGTACTGTTTTACAACCGCTTGTGCCCGATTGACCGCAGCCAGTGTTGCGCCACGACGCATGTAAAACCGCGCGATGTAGATGTCACTCGATGCAAGCATATTGACCAGATAGTTCATCCGCGCCTTGGCGTCTTCCGCATACTCACTGTTGGGGAAACGATTCACGAGTTCTTTGAAATTATCAAAGGCCTCACGCGCTGCCTTCGGATCCCGCTCTGCAACGTCCTCGCCGGTAAAGGCGGTAAAAAGGCTGGTCTGGTCGTTAAAGTTAATCAGGCCGCGGAGATAGAGCGCATAGTCGGCCCGCTCGTGATTGGGGTATTGCTTCAGGAACCGATCAATCGCAGAGAGGGCGAGGGCGGGCTCGTTCTCTTTCCAGTGTGCGTAGGCGGTATCAAGCTGCGCCTGTTGGGCATGTCGGCCGAAAGGGTAGCGTGACTCCAGTCGACTGAGGAGGCGCACTGCAGCGGCCCAGTTCGAGGAGGCCATCTCCTCCTTCGCCTCTGCGTACAATCGGTCTGCACTCCAGTTCAGGGTCTCGTCCCGGGACATGGACTCCGTGGCACACCCCGCAAGAAAAACCGACGAGGCGGTCAGGCTCAGCAGAACAACCCGTGAGAGACGTTGAGAAAATCGATGAAGAGCAATGAGCATGAGCGTGGTGAGGACCTCGAGGACTGGTCGCTGGATTATAGCGGCGCGGGTCTACCGGACTCAGGCGGGGTTCCCACGCTGCCGCAAGAGCCCACTACCTTTCATATCAGCGAAGAGCAGGCTCACGGGCGGTTGGATCAGTTTCTTTCGGAACAGTTCCCGATGCTTTCGCGCTCCGTCCTTCAGCGCTGGATCACGGACGGTCACGTTTTTGTCGCCGGGAAAGTCGTAAAGCCCAGCCTTTCGCTCAGGGTTGGGCAGACGATTGAGGTGAACCCTCCGGCGCCAGAGCCCGTAAACGACTGGCTAGGCGAGCCCATGCCCCTTGCGGTGATCTATGAAGACCCCGATCTGGTGGTCCTGAATAAGCCTGTCGGTCTTGTGGTCCATCCAGCCGCGGGGCACCCGTCCGGAACACTGGTCAATGGGCTGATCGATCGATATCCCGAGGTGCGAGAGGTCGCCCGAGCGGGGATCGTGCATCGACTGGATCGGGACACCACCGGGCTCATGGTTGTCGCCCGCTCGCAGCAGGCCCAGATCGGACTGGTTCGCCAGCTGCAGGATCGCAAGGTCTCACGACAATATCTCGCCTTGGTCTGGGGGGCGTTTCGCGGAAAGAGCACTATTCAGACGTCCATCGGGCGGGATCCCCGTGACCGACAAAAGATGGCTGTGGTCCCAGAAGAGAAGGGCAAGGCCGCCATCACCCATGTGCAGACGCTGACCTCGGGCGTGCTGTTCGACTTTGATGTCACCCTAGTGAGGTGCGTTCTAGAGACCGGAAGAACACATCAGATACGGGTTCACTTAGAGTCAATAAAGCATCCTATCGTGGGAGATTTGACCTATATACGTCATTCACCCCACTCAAATAGACTTTCTGGCGGGAAAGAAGTTATTCAGAAACTCATGCCGGGTCAGGCGCTTCATGCTCAGAAGCTCTCATTCTTACACCCTGTTTCTGGGGAGAGCCTGACATTTTCGGCCCCAGTCCCCGGCCAGTTCCGTGAGCTCCTTAAGCTCGCCAACATCCCGGACCCGGGTCTGGAGTAGGGTGATGCCGGCTACCCGAGAGATTGCCCCCGGCATCCTAGAGATCGTCGATTTTTTCCCTCAAGGGATACGCGCCTTGCAGACAACAAGGCGGGGCGGTGTCTCGAGCGCGCCCTACGACAGCTTTAATTTGGGCACCCACGTTGGGGATCGCCCCGAGGCCGTGCAGGCGAATCGAGATCGCCTGACCACCATGCTTCCGCAGGCACCCGTCTGGCTAAACCAGGTGCATGGCGTTGAGGTCCTGGACCTGAATCAGGCGAGAAGTGACGGGACGATCCCAACCGCGGATGCCTGTATCAGCAGTGGGCAGGGCCGTGTCTGCGCGGTCATGACGGCGGACTGTTTGCCGGTCCTTATCGCTAGACCGGGTCAACAGCAGGTGGCCGCCGCTCATGCGGGCTGGCGCGGACTGGTGAGTGGCGTCATTGAAGCCACCCTCGATCAGCTTCTGAAACAGCAGGCAGCGCAAGACCCCGACCCTTGGTGGGTATGGCTTGGTCCCTGTATCGGACCC
>JBDLRA010000085.1:0-3856 GCA_039800285.1 Pseudomonadota bacterium | reverse complement strand
CGAGCTTCAATACCTGCGTGTCTGGACCACCCGAGGCTCCGCGTTGGTCCTGGGCAGTTTGCAAGAGGTGGAAGATGCTGAAGGCAGTGCAGGTATGCGGGTGCATCGCTCATGGTGGGTGCATGCCAGGCATGTTCGGATCTTACGGCGCCGTGGTGAGGCTGCAAGCTGTGAGTTGAGCGACGGCCGCGAAGTCCCCGTCAGCCGTCGACGAAAAGCGGACGCGATGGCGCGTTTCGGCGATGGAGCGCGACTCGAAGACATGCTCCCAGCGGCCCATGGCGCTCAAGGTCCGTTCTGATCAAAACACCCGTCGTAATCCCACTTGAACAGAGACAGGGTTGTAGCTGGGTTGAGACAGTCGACCCGTCACCCCTTCTTCTGCTGGCAATTCAACCTTGCCTACGCGCAGTAGCCGAACATCTGCGGCCAGCCTCCAGGCATTGCCGAGCGGGATCTCGGTGCCACCAATCAGTTGCAGAGCGGCCTTGCCTGTCTTGGACCATGCGCGGTCTGTACCGCCGGAGTTGATGTCAAAATCAATCTCCTGAACCCACCCCAGACCAGCGCCCACGTAGGGTGTCCAGCCCCCAGCTTGGCCGATGAAGCGCCTGAGGCCGTTGATGAAGATGATGTTGGAAGCAAAGTCACCACTCGATGCGAGCGTAGATCCATTGCGATTGAGCGACTTGAGGTCATGCCGGCGCCAGTTCCATTCCAGTTCGGATGCCCAACCATTGCCGTAGCGAAACCCGATATCGCCGCCAAGGCCCAATCCGTTGCCAAAAGTGGCCTTCAAGCCAGAGCCGAAGCCCGCGTTGCCAACCTCATCGAAAGTGGTCGAACCGAGATTGCTTGCTTGCGCGTAGACCGTGGCATAAAAGCCGCGTGGTTCGGTTTGAGCCAAGGAAGTGCTGGCCATGCCGAACAGCATGATGGATCCAGCGAAAGCATACAAAGAGCGTGTAAGTGGCATGAAAAATTCCCCAGTGATGAATTTAAAGATTTGTTGGAATGTTCCCTCTTCAGAAACGCATACCAACTAACACTCAATGTTGGGAAAAGTTCGAGCGTTCAGCCAGCGTTTTTGAACGAACGGTGTTTCGGGTGAACGAACGGCTCAAATGACCCTAGGCAAAGCTTCTGACAAAAAGTCATAGACCGCCCTGATTCGTTTGCTGGTCCGTATCTCCTTGTGGACAACCAGCCAGACCGGTAGCGGGTCAATCTTTAGCTTAGGCAGCAAAGGAACAACCGCAGGCTCTGTCCGGATCAGGTGCTCACTGACAAAGCCTATCCCCAACCCGGCGCGCACTGCCTGCCATACGACGATCAAGTCGTCGGTTCGGAACGCAAAGTGTTCCCGGTCAACTCTCAGACCTCTTGCGGCAAAGCCTTTGAGGGTCTCGTCATTGCGGTCGCCGCCAATAAGGTCATGGGACAGCAGATCGGACGGTTGGCGCGGTATGCCGCGCCGGCGCAGGTAATCCTGGTGGGCACATGCCTTGAGCGCCACCTTTCCCACGCGCTGTGCAATGACCGTTGCCTGTTCGGGCTGGACCATTCGCACTGCGATGTCAGCCTCACGCCGCAGCAGATTGCTTACAGCATTGGTGGCCACCAGCTCTATTTGAACTTCAGGCAGAGTCAAGCGCATTTGCGCCAGAAGAGGTGGGAGCACATAGCATGCGACGGGCTGACTGGCGGTAATCCGGACTGTTCCTGATGTAGAACGATCAGAGCCTGCCACGGTGCGCGCAAGGTGATCGGCCCCACTTTGCATGATGCGCGCAGATTCAGCCAGGCGAAGCGCTGCTTCTGTGGGTAGCAGCCGTCGTCCAGTCCGCTCGAAGAGAACAAGACCAAGCTGTGATTCAAGCTCGGCAACATGCCGGCCGATGGTGGGCTGGCTCGAGTGCAACTGGCGTGCGGCAGCGAGAAGACTGCCATGCTCAAGTACGGCCATGAATGAGCGCACCAGGGACCAGTCAAATAATTTATTCATAAATGAATTTCAAGAATAAAGATTTAAGCAATTGTGTAGATAAAAAAGGCTTCACACAATATTTGGAAAGACCTTCGGCTCAGGTGTGTCCAGTGAAGGTCCAACAACTTGGAGATGAAGATGGAGCGAAAAAATTTATTGACTGCCGGCACGCGACTCAGTGAAGGCTGCATTCAAGCCAATTCAGGCCGCCGGACTTTCATTCGTCTTGTGGGTGGTGGCGCTGTGCTAGCCGCGACAGGTGGCATCACTGGCTGCAGCGATGAACTACCCGAGGCAGCCATTCAGCCCTGGCGGAGCCCCGATCGCGACACCGATCTACGGCGCTTCATGCTTGCTCATGCGCTGTTGGCGCCCAATCCCCACAATCGCCAGCCGTGGATCGCTGATCTGCGCGAACCCGGGCGTATACACCTCATCTGCGATGGTTCGCGGCTTTTGCCAGAGACCGATCCCTTCGGGCGCCAGATCCTGATTTGCTGTGGGGCATTTATTGAACTGGCCGTGGTTGCCGCTACGCAGCGTGGGGTTTCGGTGAAGGTCGAGCTCTTCCCGGGCGGTATGCCCGCCGACCAGGCACTGCCCAAGGGAAGCCGCGTGGCGACACTGGTGCTGGGTGAGCCTGGCGGCACAGCAGCCGACCCCTTGTTCACCCAGATCGTACGTCGGCACACGCGCAAGACCGCCTACGCGAATGATCGCGCGTTACCTGAGACGCTCGTGCGCAGTTGGAGCGAGACGGCCGCCAACTTCGGGCTGCGCAGCGGCGTGGAGGCCGGTGCGGCAGCCATGGATCGAATCCGCCGCATCACCCGCGAGGCATACGAAATCGAGGCCACTACTGCGCGCACTTGGCTCGAGTCAGCCCGCCTGATGCGCATTGGGCCAGCGGCTATCGCCGCGAATCCCGATGGCATCAGCCTGAACAGCCCTATGGTTCGGGCGCTGCACACGGTCGGCCTCTTCGACCCGATGGAGGTGCCTGCACGGGGCAGCAAGACGCTGGAGCGCGTGATGGAGCGCTGGCTGCCTTTCGAGACTGGCAGCGGCTTTCTTTGGTTGGCCAGTCCGGACAACTCGCGCCCCACTCAGGTGGCTTCTGGTCGTGCCTATGTACGTGCTCACCTGCTGGCCACGGCAGCGGGCGTGGATATGCATCCGCTGTCACAGGCATTGCAGGAGTTCACCGAGATGCGTGGGCCCCGTGAAGCGATGCATAAAACTCTGGGCCTCGCTGCATCCGGCGCGACACTGCAAATGCTCTCGCGTGTGGGATTCGCCACCGAGTCGCGTGGTCCGAGCCCGCGCCGCAGTCTGGAGTCGATGCTGTTGACATAAGTTTGTCCGGCTGGTTCGCAGTGGTCGGCATGGCGCGCTTGCTATGCTTCATGCCCAGATCGAGAGTTCGAATCCCTGACCCCACCAAAAACAGGGGGCCTGAAAACTGAGCGAGTTAGTTGAGCAATCTCTTCTGCTCCGCCAGAAGATTCTTTCAAATCTTCAATGCTTCAAATCCCCTCTTGTAACTCATTGATCTGATTGATGTTTTTCAATCCGATCGCGGTGTGGTTTTGAAGAAAGTACCCCGTCAGAGGGCCTTCCCTCAGATTGAGATGGCGATCTGCTCAGAGCCAATTGACTGAGCGAGTTCGATATTCGATTATTGAACCGTACCGATCAGACAGAGCGCTAATCGGCAGATCGGGCAGCGCTCATGAGCGTCTGGAGGTCGCGAGGAACAGGCATTCTTCGGAACGGGCTGACGTTGGACCCCCCAGTATTGCCCGCTGGGATCAAGCCGAATGCGGTTTTTGTGGCCGCTCCGAAGATACGAAAAAGTTGCCCACTGAC
>JBDLRA010000084.1:0-15723 GCA_039800285.1 Pseudomonadota bacterium | reverse complement strand
CGCGCTATAACAGGACAGAAAATAGCCTTCGACTGTGCCGTTTTTCACGACATCGCGTGCAGCGACACGAACGCCTTCATCATCAAACGGCGCACTGCCCATCGCGCCATGGACCAGGGGGTCCTCATGGATCTGAATGTGTTTCGGAAAGACCTGTGTGCCCAGGCTATCGAGCAGAAAACTTGAGCGGCGATAGAGCGCAGCACCACTCACGCCCTGCACAAACGCACCAAGGAGGCCTGCTGCGAGCGGCGCTTCAAACAACACGGGGACGCGCTGTGTGGGAACCTTTCGCGCATGCAGTCGGGCGAGCGCACGCTGGGCTGCATAACGACCGACCGCTTCTGGGTCAGCAAGCTTTGCAGGGTCACGGTCAGAGGTGCTCCAGTCGTCGCGCTGCATCGCCTCTCCCGCACGGGCAATCGGCGAGACGGCTAGCCAGTGACGTGAGTAGGGATAGCCGCCGAGAAAACCTCGCGTATTCGCCGCATAAAACTGACCATGGCTTGCCGCTAAGGATGCCCCTTCTGTGTTGGTAATCGCCCTGCTCTCAGCGAGCGCTGCCTTCTCCGCCTGCATCGCCAACGAAACGGCCTGCTCTGCGGAGATGGTCCACGGAAAATAGAGTGATAACGGCGGATACTTTTTGGCAATCAGCTCAGGCTCAGGCAGCCCGGCGCAGGGATCCTCGGCGGTGTAGCGCGCAATATCGAGGGCCTTTGCCACTGCATCACGAATCGCCTGATCCGAAAAATCAGAGGTCGTGGCGTGTCCACGCTTAAGCCCACTGTAGACCGTGACAGATACTGCGCGATCACGGGTCCGTTCTAAGGTCTCGATATCTTGTTTGCGGACAGTGACCGAGAGTCCACTGCTCTCCGAGACCTCGCTGGCGGCATCAGTGGCCCCGAGATCCTTGGCCATTTGCAGCACTTTGAGCGAGAGGTCACGAAGCGCTTCAGGAGCGTAAAACAAGGGATCCTGAGAAGCGGTTTTAGGGAGTTGTTTGAGTTTTGTCATAGCGGCAATAATACCGGGATGACCGCACCCCAGAGCCCCCAAGAAATGCCCGAACAAACCGCCCGGATCGGGCTGGTCTCCATCAGTGACCGTGCCAGTCGAGGGGTCTATCAGGATCTTGGCATTCCAGGCCTTCGAGACTGGCTGAAGACCGCCATCACAAGCCGTTGGGAATCGGTTGAGCGACTGATTGCCGACGATCAGCAGACGATTTCAGAGACCCTAAAAGACCTGGCAGATGATCAGGGCTGTGACCTCATTCTGACGACCGGGGGAACCGGTCCCGCCCCACGGGATGTCACGCCTGAGGCGACCCTCGCGGTAGCCGATAAGGAACTCCCCGGTTTTGGGGAGCAAATGCGTCAGATCAGTCTCCATTACGTGCCGACTGCCATTCTGTCGCGCCAGGTGGGTGTTATCCGTGGACGCACCATGATCATCAATCTGCCAGGACAGCCAAAATCGATTGTGGAGACACTTGGCGGCGTGCGCGACCCCGAGGGCAAAGTCATCGTGCCCGGCATTTTTGCCGCGGTCCCGTATGGACTTGATCTCATTGGTGCAGCAAGCATTCAGACAGATCCCACAGTCTGCGCAGCCTTCCGCCCGAAAAAGAAACCTTCGGCGTAGATCAACGACCAGGTCCCCATGACCCACTATTTGGCGCAGACACAGTCGAGACGCTCACGATCAGCACGATGGTCGCACCTGCTACTGTGGATCGTGGCGGCGGTCGTCGCGCTGCCTATCTATGCCAACCCGTCGTCCTGCAAAGAGTTTCTCGAATATGGTGTTCCAAGCCAGTCCGATGCTCTGCTTTGTCGCACAGGATTCGCGCTGTCTCACGACAGCAGCACCAAATCGCCCCGATGGGTTGCCCAGCGCATGACCCCCGAGCGGCTGATTGCAGCCGTTCCAAGATCTGACCGATTCATTCCAGATCCAGACCTCCCCAAAGGGCAACGCGCCGAACTCGAAGACTATCGTGCCAGCGGCTATGACCGCGGACACATGGCTCCCGCAGCAGACATGCGGTGGAGCGCGCAGGCCATGCGCGAGAGCTTCTATCTCTCCAACATGGCCCCACAGATCGGGACGGGTTTCAATCGGGGCATCTGGAGCGACCTGGAGTCGCGCATTCGGCAATGGGTGGAACGTCGTGGGGAGCTCTTTATTTTCACCGGCCCCGTCTTTGAAATACCAATCACCAAGGCCCCCAAGATTGGCCCGAGCGCGGTTGCCGTTCCAACCCACTTTTACAAAATCGTATTTGACCCTGTTCGAGTTGAGACCATCGCCTTTGTCATTCCGAATACCGCACACCAGGGTCGACGACTCGAGGAATTTATTACCTCTGTTCGCGATATCGAACAACGCACCGGGCTTGATTTCTTAAACCGCATCACACCTGGTGTGCAGGCGCTGATCGAAGAGGCGGTTGCAGTAGGACTCTGGTAGCGCCGTTTCTGAGACAATCGTCCATATGGACCTTGCGCAACTGATCCAGACAATCACCGTCTATGCCATCCCCGTGATCTTTGCGATCACGGTGCACGAGGCTGCCCATGGCTACGCCGCGCGTTACTACGGGGATAACACGGCGGAACAGCTTGGTCGTATCACGCTCAACCCCATCCGACACATCGACCCCATCGGCACGATCCTCGTGCCCTTGATGTTGTATTTCGCAACGGCCGGTGCCTTTCTGTTCGGCTATGCAAAGCCAGTGCCTGTGAACTTTGGCAGATTGCGCCACCCGAAACGCGACATGGTCTGGGTCGCCCTTGCCGGGCCGATGGCCAATCTGGTTCAGGCGCTGCTGTGGGGTGCGGCATTCTTGATCCTGAGCAGCATCGGTATCTCAGAGCGCTTCTGGTTTGAAATGTGTCGCGCCGGTCTGCTCGTGAATGTCGTGATGTTTGTCTTTAACCTGTTTCCACTACCCCCAATGGACGGTGGCCGGATTCTGGTCGGGCTCTTGCCATGGCGGCAGGCGAACCTGGTTGCCCGCATTGAACCGTATGGATTCTTCATCGTACTGGCGTTATTGATCGCCGGCGTGATCTCCAATCTTTGGATGCGACCGCTGATGGGCCTGACCGAACAGTTCATCAATCTTGTGCTTACCCCTTTACGTCTTATTCTCTAAACACACCCTCCTTGCTCGCACCGACATATGGCCCGCATCAAGATTGAACTCCCAGATACTTTCCTGTTTCAGACCACACTGCCGATCTATATCAGTCATATCAATTACGGGAATCATCTCGATAACGCCGCACTGCTGACCCTGGTCTCAGAGGCTCGGATGCGATTTTTTAAGCACCTCGGATTTTCTGAGGGTGACATTGATGGCGCAGGCATCATCGTCGCTGATGCGGCCGTTCAATATCGGGCCGAGGCCTTCCATGGCGAGACGCTGGTGTTCGAGATGACCGTCGCCGACATCGGACGTGTCGGCTGCGATCTGCTCTACAAAGTCAGCAAACAAGACTCTCTGCAAGAGGTTGCCCGCGGCAAAACAGGCATTGTCTTTTTCAATTACAACGCGCGAGAACCGGTTCCGGTTCCAGCGGTTTTTCTCAAGAAAATCGGGCACTGATTTTCGATTCTCCCCAGGGCTCGTTCGGTTTTTAGTTTGACCTAGATCAAGCAGGATTTCGGGACGGTTTGCTACGGTTGGCGGCTGATATTGCGCCAACGAAAGGCACGCCTTCACCGATGCTTCAGTCTCAAAACACCCACGCCGAATCCATCGCCGACCAACTGATCTCTCTGGCCCAGGGCCAGGGCATTCGCCCCTGGAAGCTAAATGGAAAAACGCTAGTGCCCGTTGTCCAAGGAGGAATGGGCGTCGGTGTATCTGCGAGCGGACTCGCAGGGTCCGTTGCACGCCTTGGCGCCATGGGAACCCTCTCCTCCGTTGATCTGAGACGGCGACATCCAGACCTGATGGCCATCACAGAAGACGCCCATCTAAAGCCCAATGGCCGCGAACTCATGGATGCGGCAAACCGAGAGGCACTCACGCGTGAGATTCACCTTGCACGCGATCTGGCAGAGGGGCGTGGACTGATTGCTGTGAATGTCATGAAGGCGCTGAGCGCCTATGAGCAGTATGTCGAGACCGCACTTGCGGCGGGCATCTGGGCGCCGCAAAAGTTGCCGACCTGAACGATCAGCGCTTTGAATTCTCGGAGGTCATTCCAGCAGTTCGGGACTTTCTTGAGGCGGCCGGCTACAGCAAGGAGATCCCTCTGATAGCAGCAGGCGGTATCTCGTCACAGGAAGATATCCTGCGGCTACAGGCGCTCGGCTGCTCGGCGGTTCAACTCGGTACTGCCTTTGCCGTGACCAAGGAAAGTGATGCGGCAGCCACTTTCAAATCAGTGCTCGCCGGTGCCAAGCCGGAAGACATTGTTGAATTTGTCAGCGTTGCCGGCTTACCGGCGCGCGCTGTGAGAACACCTTGGTTGGATAAGTACCTCCGCATCGAGGAAAAACTCAAGGCTGTCGCACACGCAAAACGAAAGGGCTGCAACCTGGCACTGGACTGTCTCGCCCACTGCGGGCTACGGGATGGACAACCGACCATGGGACAGTTCTGCATCGATCGCCAGCTTGGCTATGCCATGGAGGGAGAGGAAAACAAGGGTCTCTTCTTTCGAGGCGCAGGCAGACTTCCCTTTGGCGATCAGATTCGATCTGTTGAAGATCTGATGCGACGCCTGTTAACCGGAGACGACAGGGCCGCCAGTGCAGCCGCCTAAGCCCGGTGCGCTACAGACACACCCTTCACATCGGAGAGCAGCGACAACACCCGCTTGAGCTGATCGCCATCGGTGACCTGCAGGCTTAACGCCAACGTCACCATATCGCCCTTCGGAAAAGAATCCATTTTCACTAGAGGCACCCGCTCACGTGCCAGCATTTCCGCAAGGTCTCGCACCAGATCGCTTCTGGACCGCGCCACCACGGTGGTATCCACCAAGTACCGCATATCCATTCCCGGCGAGGGACTCCCCCAGGCTGTCTCAATCACACGCTCAGGTGCGTCCTTTGCCATTCGCAGAAAGGTGGGGCAAGACTCGCGGTGTACGCTCACCCCTCTGCCCCGCGTCACGAAGCCTTTAATGCTATCCGGTGGGGTTGGCTTACAGCATCGCGCCAGTGCGGTCAGCATCCGATCCACACCGACCACCAAGACCTGACCCTTGGATTCCTGTTTGGGCTTTGCCAGCTTTGACAGAATCAGTTCCTCAGCCGAGATCTCAGCGCGCTTTAACCGCTCTGCGTCCTGGGCCCCCTCGTCTGCTCGGTCTCCCGTTCTTCCCTCAGCCAGATCCAGTGCATGAAACCAGGTACGCACCTTTTGTCGCGCGCGAGGACTTTTCAGATAGCCCGCATCGGGATTCATCCAGTCACGGCTCGGTCCGCCCTGCTTTACGGTCATCAGCTCGACCGTCTCTCCCGTATGAATCTCGGCAGTCAGCGGCACGATCTGACCATTCACCTTTGCCCCGCGACAGCGATGACCGATCTCGGTATGGAGGTGATAAGCAAAGTCGAGCGGCGTTGCGCCCTTCGGAAGCTCAATGATGCGTGCCTTTGGCGTTAACACATAGATACGGTCATCGGTAAGACGAACCGCACCCTGACCCGCATGACCCCAGTCCAGCATCTGTCGCAGCCAGGCAATCCGGTCTGCATAGTCGTTCTTCGGTGCCGTCGAACCGCCACTCTCCTTGTATTGCCAATGGGCGGCAACGCCGAGCTCCGCACGGCGATGCATCTCATGCGTACGGATCTGCACCTCAAACGGACGACCATCCTGATCGAGCAGCACGGTATGAAGCGACTGATACCCGTTTGCCTTCGGTCGGGTGATGTAGTCATCAAATTCCGCATCCATGGGCTTCCAGTGATCGTGCAGAAACCCCAACACGGTGTAGCACTGGGCCTCGGTATCCACCAGGATACGAAAGGCACGGATATCCATGAGCTGATCAAAGGTCAGTCCTTTGGCAATCATCTTGCGGTGAATACTGTAGAGATGCTTGGGCCGACCCGCCACTTCGCCCGCGATTCCAGCGTCAGCAAGAAAACTTCGGAGTCGAGCGATTGTTGTGGCCACAAAGGCCTCGCGCTCCTGGCGGCGTTCATCGAGCTGATTGGCAATCGCCCGATAAGCCTCGGGCTTGGTCATGCGAAAGGCAAGATCCTCGAGCGCCCATTTCAACTGCCAGACGCCAAGCCGATTGGCCAAAGGCGCATGCACCAGCAGGGTCTCTTCACCAAGTACACGTCCCGCCTGCACGAGTTCAGGCGTTGGCTCCTTAAGCGCCGCCGACAAAGACTCGAGATGTGCGATCCGAAGTGCTAGCTGAATCAAGACAACGCGGACATCGTCGGCAAGAGATAGCAGCATTCGACGCAGGGTTTCAATCTGCGCCGGCGTCCCCTGCTCTGCATCGCTGACCACCTTCTGGCCAAGTCCAGAGAGTCGACGCAAGGCGACCAAGAGGTCTGTCACCTCCGTGCCCCACTGTTTGCGGAAAGTTTCTACCGTGCGAGGCGCCCCATCAAACTCTGGAGAAAGGCGCGTTGCGGTCTGGGTCGTCTCATCGACGCCCATCGACTTGAGGATCTCAACGGCCCGGGCTGCGTCTAGGGCAGCAGCCTCTGCTCCACCATTCCACACAACAGATGCCCCAAGACCAGATGGCCTTCTTGAATTTGAGGGGTATGACTCGAGGGAACCTTCAGGACGATATCGGCGAGCGCCCCCATGTCACGGGGATGACTGCCGGTCAGCGCAATCGTCTTAACGTTTTTTTCACGGGCCGCCTGCATCGCGAGCACGAGATTCTTACTGCGGCCAGAGGTAGACATCGCAATCAGTACATCTCCAGGCTGGCCAAGCGCCTGCACCTGACGTGCAAAGACATGCTCATAGCCATAGTCGTTACCAATCGCCGTCAGGGCTGAAGTATCAGTATTGAGCGCGATGGATGGGAGCGGCTGCCGCTCCTTCAAAAATCGTCCAACCATTTCCGCTGAGAAATGCTGCGCCTCGGCAGCACTTCCCCCATTGCCTGCAAACAGGAGCTTCTGTCCCGAGGACAGACTTTGCGCACAGAGATCCACGGCAGCCACCAGCTGATGCTGGAGGTCAGCATCAGCCAACATGTCCTCCATCACCTGGCGCGTCGCCATCAGCGACATCCGGATCTCATCTTGCATTAGGCGGCCTCCTCACGAACTGCTTTCTTGCGTTCATGCTCCTTGAGATAACGCTTCCGCAGACGAATGCTCTTAGGCGTGATCTCTACGAGCTCATCATCGGCAATGAACTCTACCGCCTTTTCAAGGGTGAGTTCAATCGGCGTCGTCAGATCGATATGCTCATCCTTACCAGAGGCGCGCACGTTCGTGAGCTTCTTCTCCTTGACAGGATTAACGACAAGATCGTTATCCCGGCTGTGAATACCAATGATCATGCCCTCGTAGAGCGCGTCTCCCGGGCTCACAAACATACGGCCACGTTCTTGAAGTTTCCACAAGGCGTAGGCAACCGCATTACCGTCATCCTGAGAGATCAAGACACCGTTCCGTCGCTCGGCAAGCTCGCCTTTGTAGGGGCCGTAGTCATCAAAAATATGACTCATCAGACCAGTACCACGCGTCATCGTCAGGAACTCGCCCTGAAAGCCGATCAGTCCACGTGCAGGAATACGATATTCGAGGCGGACACGACCCTTGGCATCCGGCGACATATCCAAAAGCTCACCCTTGCGAAGACCAAGATTCTCCATGACAGGGCCTTGATGATCCTGTTCCACATCCACCGTCAGCATTTCATAGGGCTCAAGACGCTCGCCAGAATCACTCTGCTTGAACACGACGCGAGGACGAGATACTGCAAGCTCATAGCCCTCTCGGCGCATATTCTCTAAAAGAATCGTCAGGTGTAACTCACCGCGACCCGAGACGATAAAGGTATCTGAATCTGCACTGAAATCCACTCGCAGCGCGACGTTTGCCTTCAGCTCTCGCTCAAGACGCTCACGAATCTGACGACTCGTCACGAACTTGCCCTCACGCCCTGCCAAGGGAGACGAGTTCACCATAAAGTTCATGGTCAGCGTTGGCTCATCGACCTGCAACATGGGCATCGGGTCGACATGATCAATTTCACAGACCGTCGTCCCAATATTAAGGTCCTCAATCCCGTTAATCAGGACGATATCGCCTGCTTCGGCTTCAGGCACCACTTCACGCTCGAGTCCCTTGAACTTCAGGACCTGATTGATACGAACCTTCTTCGGGCTACCCTCTGGACCGTCTTGAATCATGACGTCCTGCAGGGAGCGGAGCCGGCCTCGGGCAACACGCCCAATACCGATCTTGCCAACATAGCTGGAATAGTCGAGCGAACAGATCTGAAGCTGAAGCGGACCATCTGGATCGTCCGCACGCTGGGGAACGTATTTCAAAATCGCATCAAACAAGGGGCGCATATCGCCGCCTAACTTGGTGTGATCCATGGTCGCAAATCCATTGAGCGCGGAGGCATAGACGACCGGGAAATCCAGCTGCTCTTCGGTTGCACCAAGCTTATCGAATAGATCAAACGTTGCGCTGACAACCCAGTCAGGCCGTGCGCCGGGGCGGTCAATCTTATTGACGACCACGATGGGCTTTAGCCCGAGAGCGAGCGCCTTTCGCGTCACAAACCGTGTCTGTGGCATCGGCCCCTCGACAGCGTCTACGAGCAGCAGCACGCCATCCACCATAGACAGCACACGCTCAACCTCACCCCCAAAATCGGCGTGCCCAGGGGTATCGACGATGTTGATGTGGGTCCCCTCGTAATCAACGGCACAATTCTTCGCAAGAATCGTAATGCCGCGTTCGCGCTCGAGATCATTGGAGTCCATCACCCGTTCAGAAACCTGTTGATGTCGGGCGAAAGTGCCGGCCTGCTGTAACAACTTATCCACCATGGTGGTCTTGCCATGGTCGACGTGGGCGATGATGGCGATATTGCGCAATGCGCGCATAACAAACTCCTATGACGTTAAAACACGAACCCGCTCGGGGTGCAATCGAGAATCAGCAGCGAGCCGACCCGTACCTAAAAACTCTTGAGAAGCGCTCAGCACACGAACCAGCCCTGGCGCCCCTGGGGGTACAACAATAACCTGCCCTTGCTGAAACCGTCGCTGCGCTTCAGCAGACAACACCACAGCGGGCCAGTCGCGAATCAGCCAGTCCACTGGCTTTAATAAGGCCTTTCGATCATCGGGACTGGCGGTCTCAATGGCCTCGAGTGGCACAAGATCATCCGTACTCAGCTGGCCAACCGACGTCCGCCGAAGTGCAGCAAGCGTGGCCGGCAGGCCTAGGGCCTGACCAATGTCCTCTGCAAGCGAACGCACATACGTCCCCTTACTACACCGCAGATCAACCGTCAGCACCGGGGAATCCCAGGCGACCATCGACAGTTCATGAATCACAATGTCGCGGGGCGCACGATCGATCTCTTGGCCTTCACGGGCATAGGCATATAACGCCTTCCCATCCTTCTTTAGTGCCGAGTACATCGGAGGAATCTGTTGCTGCGGCCCCTTGAACGTCTCAAGCACCGCCTGGATCGTCTCGATGCCCAACGGGGGAACCGTTGCCTCGGCGATCACCTCCCCTTCAGCATCACCCGTACTGGTCTTTCGTCCCAGCAGAATCTCTGCCCGATACCCCTTGTCTGCATCTAAACCCTCTGCCGCGTATTTGGTTGACTCACCGAACATCAACGGCAAAAGACCGCTTGCCAAGGGATCCAACGTTCCACCGTGACCCGCTTTACTGGCGTTCAGCAGATGCTTTACGTGACCAAGCACCTTGGTTGAAGAGGGTCCGATCGGCTTATCCAACAGTAACACCCCATCTACCGCCACGCGACGACGACGCTCACCGGCCATCTCCGCGGAGATCATGTCTCTTGGCTGCCTTTCGCAATCGCCTGGTCAATCAGCTGGCTCATCGCAATCGCCCGAGCCGCTGAGTCATCCAGAACAAAATGAAGCTCCGGCGTCTGGTGAATCTTCAACATCCGGCCGAGTCGACCCCGCAGGAATCCGCGACAGGCGCCAAGGCCATCGGCAGTCTTCTTCAAGCTCTCCGGATCATCCGGCAGCACACTGTAGAAGACCTTCGCGTGGGCGTAGTCAGGCGTTACTTCGACATCCGTAATCGTGATCAGACCGATCCTGGGATCCTTGACCTCGAGGCGAAGCAGCTCCGAGAGATCGCGTTGGATCTGGTCCGCAACCCGATGGCCACGCTCAGTGGTTTTACTGGAGTGTGCGCGCAATTTCCTGGATCTCGAAGACTTCTAACTGATCGCCTTCCTGAATGTCGTCGTAGTTCTTCAGCGTCAGACCGCATTCAAAGCCTTCTTTGACCTCTTTGGCATCGTCTTTGAATCGCTTCAGAGAATCGAGCTCGCCCGTCCAGACCACCACGTTATCGCGCAGCAGACGGATCTGGGCACCACGACGAATGATCCCTTCAAGCACCATACATCCGGCAATGTTGCCCAGACGAGAGACCTTAAAGACCTGGCGTATCTCCACGAGACCAATGATGTTCTCGCGACGCTCGGGCGCCAACATCCCCTGCATGGCCTGCTTCACATCATCCACAGCGTCGTAGATGATCGTGTAGTAGCGCAGATCAATGCCGTTGCCTTCTGCTAACCGCTTCGCCTGCTGATCCGCGCGGACATTAAAGCCGATCACAACCGCCTTGGAGGCAATCGCCAGGTTGATATCCGATTCAGTAATGGCGCCAACCGCGGCATGCACGATATTGACCTTCACTTCTTCCGTAGAGAGCTTGAGCATCGCTGCAGCCAACGCTTCCTGGGAGCCCTGAACATCGGACTTGATAATGAGCGACAGCGTCTTAGCGCCCTCGCCCATATTCTCGAAGATGTTTTCAAGTTTGGCTGCCTGCTGCTTCGCAAGCCGGACATCACGGAACTTACCCTGACGGAATAACGCAATCTCGCGCGCCTTGCGCTCATCACCCAGCACGATCATCTCGTCACCTGCGGAGGGAACCTCCGTCATACCGAGAATCTCAACCGGAATGGATGGGCCAGCAGCCTCAACGGGTCGACCGTTCTCATCCAACATGGCACGAACACGACCAAAAGCTGCACCTGCAAGAATCACATCACCCTTCTTCAGGGTTCCGGACTGGACAAGAATGGTCGATACCGGACCACGTCCTTTATCAATCCGCGCTTCAATAATCAGACCCTTGGCAAGACTCTCCACAGGCGCCTTCAGCTCCAGCACCTCGGCCTGAAGGAGCACATTCTCAAGCAGCTCATCAACGCCCTGACCGGTCTTGGCGGAGACAGGAATGAACGGCGACTCGCCGCCATACTCCTCTGGCACCACCTCTTCGGCAACGAGCTCAGTCTTGACGCGATCAGGATTGGCCTCCGGTTTGTCGATCTTGTTAATCGCAACAACAATCGGAACACCCGCCGCTTTTGCGTGGGCGATGGCCTCTTTGGTCTGCGGCATGACGCCGTCATCCGCTGCGACCACAAGGATCACGATGTCCGTTGCATTGGCACCGCGCGCACGCATGGCCGTAAACGCCTCGTGACCGGGAGTGTCCAAGAAGGTGATCACACCGCGAGGCGTCTCAACGTGATAAGCGCCAATGTGCTGGGTGATACCACCCGCCTCACCGGCAGCCACTTTGGTGCGACGGATGTAATCCAGCAAAGAGGTCTTGCCGTGGTCGACGTGACCCATGATCGTGACCACAGGCGGGCGCGTCACAGCAGCGGCATTAGCCAGTTTTTCGGCCTCGGTCTCCTCGAGGAAGGCCTCGGGGTCGTCAAGCTTCGCGGCAAACGCCTTATGCCCCATCTCCTCGACAACGATCATCGCAGTCTCTTGGTCGAGCACCTGGTTAATCGTCACCATCTGACCCATCTTCATCAGCGTCTTGACCACTTCAGCGCCCTTCACTGACATCTTGTGAGCGAGATCGGCAACACTGATCGTTTCCGGAACATGGACCTCGTGAATCTGCGGCTCGGTCGGCTGCACAAAGTTCGACGACTCTTGCGAGGACGACTTCGATTTCCCGCGCGGCCCAGACCGCCAGCCACCCGCGCCACCCATGGTGTCACCACGGGTTTTGATCGTGCGCTTTTTAGCGGCATCGTCTTGCCAGGTCGAAGACAGCTTTGACGCCTTGAGCTGCTTTTCACTTTTCTTTTCTTTGGACTTACTGTCGTCTGTCTTCTCGCCAGCGGGCTTCGCGGCGGGCTTATGCAAGGTTGTTGTGACAGGCTCTGCCGGCTTTTCGGCTGCTTTCGCTGTCGCTGCAAGCTTACCGGTGCGCGCTGCGGACATAAGCTTATTGATCGCAGCCACTTCGTCTTCAACTGCACGACGGGCCTGGACACTTCGTTCTGCGTCTTCTGCAGCCTGACGGGCACGCGCCTGAACCTGTTCCGCCTTTTCTGCAGCGTCCTCGGCACCAGTGGCCTCGGCCGCATCGGCGAGCCGCTTTGCTTCTTCAGCATCCGCAAGTGCCTGCGCCTCACGCTCACGCTCACGCTCAAGTCGCTCCTGCTTCTCTCGTAGCTCTGCTTCCTGACGGGCGAGCAGCTCAGACTGACGACGACTCTCGGCTTCACGCTGGGCGATTTCCTCTGGCGTCAGGATGCTAGCAGGCTCGGCGGCCTGCTCAACCTCTGCGCCTTCCGTTGTCTCCGTCTCTGCAGCATCACGCTTAACGAAGACACGCTTTTTGCGCACTTCCACCTGAATGGTGCGGGATTTGCCCGAGCCATCGGCCTGCTTGATCTCAGAGGTCTGACGCTTCGTCAGCGTAATTTTTTTGCGTGGTGCTTCGGTCGCACCATGCGCCTTACGAAGCGAATTGAGCAGTTGCTCTTTATCCGTCTCGGTCAGGCTATCGGACGCAGAAGACTTCTCGACCCCGGCGGCACGCAACTGCTCGAGTAGCGTGGCCACCGGAACCTTCAGTTCCGCTGCAAATTTTTCAACATTATCAGCGGCCATCAGTGCTGCCTCCTGACTCTGTGCTTTCGGACTCAAACCAGTGGGCACGGGCCTTCATGATCAGATCGCTCGCGCGCTCCGCATCAATGCCAGCCATCTCGACGAGCTCGTCAACGCCAAGGTCGGCAAGATCATCGCGTGTGAAGACTTTTGCATCAGCCAGCTTTACGGCTAGGTCACGATCCATGCCCTCAAGATCCAAGAGATCCTGTGCAGTGGTTTCAAGTTTCTCTTCCTGAGCGATTGCCGCGGTTAAGAGTGCATTGCGTGCCCGGTTGCGCAGCTCATTGACCGTGTCCTCATCAAACGCTTCGATCTCCAGCATCTCGCTTACCGGAACGTAGGCCACTTCTTCAAGTGTCGAGAATCCCTCATCAATCAGAATGTCAGCAACCTCGCCATCAACGTCCAGTTTCTCCATGAAGACCTCACGCAGGCTCTGACGTTCTGTCTCGGTCTTCTCAGCGGATTCATCGGCCGTCATGATGTTGATCTGCCATCCGGTTAGCTCAGAGGCAAGGCGAACGTTCTGGCCGCCACGACCAATCGCGACAGCAAGCTCAGCCTCATCGACCACGACATCCATTGCGTGACGCTCTTCATCCACCACGATCGATGAAACGTTTGCCGGCGCCAAGGCACCGATCACAAACTCAGCAGGATCTTCTGACCAGAGCACGATATCGACGCGCTCACCAGCCAGTTCATGGGTCACTGCCTGAACGCGTGAGCCACGGACCCCAACACAGGTACCAATCGGATCAATGCGGCGATCCGCCGTAAACACAGCAATCTTGGCACGAACACCGGGATCACGAGCAGCCGACTTAATAATCAGCATCCCCTGCTCAATCTCGGGTACTTCAAGCTCAAACAGCTTCATGATGAACTCAGGTGCCGTGCGCGACAGAATAATCTGTGGTCCACGCTGGGTCCGCTCAACACGCAACATATAGGCACGAACGCGATCGCCAGGGCGAAGGTTTTCCTTCGGAATCATCTGGTCACGGGGCAGTCGGGCCTCGATCTTGCCGGACTCAACGATCACATCACCGCGCTCGAGACGCTTCACAGTGCCATTGATGATGACTTCGCCACGCTCAAGGAAGTCCTTCAGGATCTGCTCACGCTCGGCCTCGCGGATACGCTGCAGGATCACCTGCTTGGCAGCCTGGGCGCCAATACGGCCGAACTCGATCGGCTCCAATTCTTCTTCAATGAAGTCGCCAATTTCAATATCCGAGATCTGCTTGCGGGCCTCAGTCAGGATGATCTGAAGATCATGATCCTCAAGCTCTCCGTCGGGCACGACCTGCCAGCGACGGAAGCTCTCGTAGTCGCCGCTTTCGCGATCAATCGAGACACGGACATCGACTTCGTCGGGAAACCGTTTCTTGGTTGCAGAGGCCAGTGCGCTCTCAAGCGACTGAAACACGATCTCGCGTTCCACGTTTTTTTCACGCGCCAACGCATCTGCCAACATCAAAAGTTCACGACTCATTTTGGTTTCTCCTAAACCCGACCTGTGGCACAAGACGTGCTCGCTCCACATCATCAATTTCAAAATCCAACTGCAGCATGACGCCGCCCTTGCCCTCATAGACCACCGACAGGCTGCCGTCCTCGGCAACCTGAAGCTGACCGTCAAAATTTCGACGCCCCTCAAGCGGAACCTTTAGCCGCAGCTTGATCTGCTCGCCCGCGAAACGCTGGTAATGGGATGCTTTCGTCAGGGGGCGATCAAACCCTGGCGAGGACACCTCGAGCCGCTGGAAATCAAATCCCTCTACCGGCAATAGGTGCACCAACTGACGCGACAACGATTCACAGTCATCCACCGTGATATGCCGCGACCCATCGATGACATCAATAAAAACACGCAGGATGCCACCCGGAGTTCTCTCCACATCGATTAGTTCAAACCCAAGGTCTTGCGCGGCCGTTTCAACAACGGACCATAGATCTGCCATCTTGCCCAACCCATCAACATTTTTTCCAAAAAAAAATGGGCTTTGTGAAGCCCATTTTTCTTTAACGAAACCCCGCAAGATTGCGAGAATTCGCGTCTATGTGCTTGATTTTACAGGAAACATCGCATCAAAGTAAAGGTTTATTCGCCGGAGGACGATTTTCGGGGACGAAACCCTTGCGGCCGCCCCGTACCGCCCTGTCCCTTCGGCGGACCTTTCCGACCCCGACCCTGCCCCTGACCCTGATCCGGCCGGCCAGCACCAGCAGGCCGCTGAGGCGCAGAAAGCGCCCCTGAGGTGGGCTTTGAAGAGCCCCAGGACGTCTGCAACGGATTAGGTTTCTTGGGACCAGAGGGGCGCTTTTTGCCCCCTCCCCCAAGGTGAGAGAGGTGGGCATCAGGCCCACTGGGCTGCCATTCGTCATCGGGATGCGGCTGGCTAAGATCCTCGTCATCAATCAGGGGGCGATCGTCAGAACGCGCGCGTACGCTGCTGCTGGGGGAATGCCACTCCTGTGAACGGTTTCCAGAACCCTGACCGCCAAACGGACGGGGCCCCCTTGGTTTTTTTGCACCAGGCGCACCGGTGCCCTGTTTGGGTCCACCCGCCTGGCC
>JBDLRA010000083.1:0-9152 GCA_039800285.1 Pseudomonadota bacterium | reverse complement strand
TTCGTCGACCAGAATGTCTGGCCGACGTGCCTTGTGCTCGAGAAGCTCTACCTCTCGAATCCGTCTACGGTTCACCGTGAAGAATCGATGCTGACAGTCCCAGTCGCCCTCCACGAGCGCCTGGCGAATAAAAATCTCACGTGCCTCACGTGCCTGCGTTGGGCCAAGTCGCGCCCAGGCAATCTTGCGGCGCTGATAGACCGTCAAGCCATAGAGCGTTGCCCGCTCAAAGCCAACCACTTGTTCACTTTTCTTTTCCCAATGGGGCTCCGCCTGGCTGCGCTTTAAGAGGTGCCCCGCAATCCGCTCAATCCATTCCGGCTGGATCGCCGCAATCGTGCGCGCAAACAGCCGTGATGTCTCCACCTGCTCGGCTGCCATCAGCCAACGCGGCGGTTTCTTCGCAAGGAAAGAGCCTGGCCAGATCAAGAACTTCACGTCATGACAGCCATGCCAAATCGGTTCGTCTGGCGCACGACATCCCAGATTCGACAACAGGCCAGAAAGAATGGCCTGATGAAGCGCCTCTTCAGAGGCTGGCTTGTCATTTAAACGCCACTTGTTTTCCAGTGCCCATTCGGTGAGCTGCCCATGAATATCGCGCCACTCGCGGACACGAAGCGGCGAGAGAAACTCGGCGCGCAATGCCTGGACGAATTTCCGATTGGACTCGCGTTCATTGGAGAGCTGATGGACACGATCCCAGACCTTTAGAATCGATATGAACTCACTACTCGGGTGCGCAAACTGTTGATGCGCTCGATCGGCAGCCTGGGCACTCGCCTCGGGGCGATCACGAGGATCTTGCACCGACAGTGCAGAGGTAATAATCAGCATCTCGCGCAGACAGCCATTGGCCTTTGCCTCAATCAACATACGACCAATTCGAGGGTCAAGTGGCACTTGCGATAACTTCTGACCCACCGGTGTTAAGCGGCCCTGCGTGTCCAATGCCCCAAGTTCCCGCAGCATGGCCAGTCCATCCGCCACCGCTTTGCCGGACGGTGGATCAATGAAGGGAAACTCGCGTATGTCCGGTAGCCCGAGTGACTTCATGCGGAGCATGACCGCTGCGAGAGAGCTGCGATGAATCTCGGGATCTGCAAACGGCGGACGCCCCGAGAAATCGTCTTCCGCATAAAGCCGAATTGCCACACCAGGGGCAAGACGACCGCAGCGACCGGAGCGCTGATTGGCCTGTGCCTGGGGCACCGGCTCGATCTGCAACTGCTCGACCTTCCCTCGGTACCGATAGCGCTTCACCCGCGCAAGCCCGCTATCGACCACATATCCGATGTTGGGGACCGTCAGCGACGTTTCAGCCACATTGGTCGAAAGAATCACGCGTCGCACACCACTCGGTCGAAAGACACGCTCCTGATCCGCCTGTGAGAGTCGCGCGTAGAGCGGAAGCACCTCTCTGGCCATCTTTCCTGACTTCGCCAAAAGACTCTGGGCCGGTCTGCCTCGGAGCTCATCAGCAACCGCTTTAATCTCGCGCTCACCGGGAAGAAAGACCAAGATATCGCCCGGTCCCTGACCATTCCAGTCGCGTTCGCACTCCTCGATGCCGCCCACCACCGTGTCGATGAGATCCTGTTCTGTGGACTCGGGCGGCCGCCACCGCACCTCAACGGGGTACATTCGCCCGGACACCTCAATGACGGGGGCCGGCGTCCCCGAAAAACTAAAGTGCTTGGCGAACCGATCCGCATCAATCGTCGCCGAGGTAATCACGATCTTGAGGTCAGGACGCTGGGGGGCCAGTCTCTGCAGATACCCGAGTAGAAAATCAATATTGAGACTACGCTCATGCGCCTCATCGACGATGATGGTGTCGTAGGCAGACAACTTTGGATCTGACTGAATCTGCCCCAAAAGGATGCCGTCCGTCATGAGCTTGATCGGTACCCCTGGTCTGGAACGGTCATTAAACCGGACCTGATAGCCCACCATGGCGCCGGGCTCAGCGCCACAGGGCGTTCCAAGCTCCTGCGCAATCCGCTTGGCCACCGTGACCGCTGCAAGCCGTCTTGGCTGGGTATGGGCGATGGTCTTCCCCTTGGTTCCACGCCCCATGGCCAGGGCGATCTTCGGCAGCTGGGTTGTTTTGCCCGATCCGGTCTCACCGCAGACAATGACGACGGGGTGGTTCCGGATGGCCTGGGAAATATCTTCTCGGCGACCAACAACCGGAAGAGAATCGGGGAACTCAAGTCGCATCAAGAAAATTATAATCAGCCGATGAAAGCAAAAGCCCTCGAACCCGCCGTCCCACCGCTACCCTCTGCAGAAGCGCTGTCCATCTCCGACGACTTCGTTGCATGGCTGCGCTCAGTCGCACCCTATATCCACGCCTTCCGAAACAAGACCTTCGTGATTGGCTTTCCGGGTGAACTGGTGAAAGCAGGGCGACTGGAAAGCCTGGCGCATGACGGAGCCCTGCTCGCTGCCATGGGCATGAGAATCGTTCTGGTTCATGGCAGTCGCCCGCAGGTTCAGGAACAGCTGACGCTTCGCAACATTGAAAGCCGGTATAGCCAGGGCGTTCGCATCACAGACGCCCCATCGCTGGAATGCGCGAAAGAGGCCTCCGGCGAGCTGCGTTTGGACATTGAGGCAGCCTTCTCCGCAGGCCTACCTAACACACCAATGGGCAACGCACGAATCCGAGTGATCAGCGGAAATTTTGTGACCGCGCGCCCTGTCGGCATTGTGGATGGGATTGATTTCGAGCACACCGGGATCGTGCGAAAAATCGAGTCAGAATCGATTCGTCATGCATTAAATAGCGGTGCGCTGGTGCTGCTCTCTCCCTTGGGTTTTTCCCCGACGGGCGAGGCATTCAATCTCTCCATGGAAGATGTCGCGACCAGCGTCGCCATAAGTCTTGATGCGGATAAATTGATCTTTATGGCGGAAGACGATGGTGTTCCCAGCATCAACGGCGAGCGTATTGGGGAGATCTCGGAAGACGACGCCGAGGACTATGTGGCCCGACGAGCGCTTCACGATGATGCAACGTTTATTCTTCAGCATGCACTTCGGGCCTGTTATGGCGGCGTTGAACGCGCGCACATCATTCCTTTTGCCCGAGACGGTGCGCTCTTACTGGAGCTCTTTACCCACGACGGGATTGGCTCGATGGTCGTCGAGGAAACGCTCGAGGCCTTGCGCCCTGCAACGATTGATGATGTCGCAGCGATCGTCTCCTTGATCGAACCGCTCGAAGCGGATGGCACATTCGTGACCCGGGGGCGTGCCAAGATTGAACGAGACATTGACCGGTTTACGGTCATCGAACACGACGGCGTGATCTTTGGCTGCGCAGCGCTCTACACCTTCTCTCGGTCAACAATGGCTGAGCTGGCCTGCCTGATGGTGCGCAGTGACACTCAAGGAAAAGGCGACGGCGAACGACTTCTAAAGAGTATTGAACAGCAGGCCCGCCAAGCGGGCATGAAGAGCCTGTTCGTTTTAACAACAAGAACGGCACACTGGTTCTTGAAACGCGGATTTAAGATCGGCAGCGTGGATCAGCTGCCGGCCACCCGCAAGGACGTCTACAACTGGGCAAGGAAATCCCAGGTCTTGGTGAAGTCCCTTTAATGCGAACACGTGATGCCGCACGCGTCACGTGAAGGTCGCCCTACTCGCCTTCGGGGACTAACATCCGAGAAAACGGGCCACCACCCATTGCACTGAATTCAGCGAGAATCATCGGCGCATCTTCGGGTCGTTCATGGAGACGATCCATCACATCGTCGGACGCCTGAATCAAACCATCAATATAGTTCGCCGCACGACAGTCACGATGCGCAAACTGCATGTGCCAATCTTGAAATAACCGAACAGGAATCGCGTGATCCGCAAGCACGCGAATATCGTGATGGCGAGGATCTTTTTGTATCGAGTTCCAGATGCGCTGTAACGGAAGATTGGCACCTTCAATCCACTGAAAGAAACTGCCACGGTCAAAGACAAGCACGCCTGTGACCCCTTCAGCACGATTCCGTGCACGAGAGCCCGCCAACAAATAAAGCAGATCCAACTCAGAAAAGTTGATCGAAGCCTTACTGTGATAAACGATGGTTGAAAGGCCGGACATGGGCACCCCGAAGACTCCAAAGACTCAAGACACCTTCAGGGTATGCCTGCTCGACACGAATTGCAATTCAAGAAATTGATCTATGACGTGAATCCACGTGTAATACCGGGCACAGCTGCCCGTCACGAAAGGTCACGCCACACCAGTGGTCCGGGACAAATGCGCCATCCCCTAACCAAAGGATCGTGACAAGCTCCGCGCCTGGATTGTCCTGGTCAATCACCGCCGCCTGCTGCGAACGCTGCGCCGATGATGTTGACTTACCGTCGAAATGATCTCGCCACTGAACACGAGATCGCTCAGGAAATCGCGGAAGTCGCATCAGCGTTCGCCCATCCTTTTGCATAGGACAAAGAAGCGGTGCGAAGCGCCCAAGGAGATCCCGCACGGAGGCCGCTGGGCAGGCAGAGAAATCCCAAAAAAGCGACATCGCATCGCTATGGTCGAGTCGTGCACCAGCAGCAAACAACCGGGAGGTCGCTTCCAAGAGCAACGGAGAAATCATGACCTGACGCGCATCGGCCGCTTGCGGCCCCACCGGCTGCGCACGCGCGGTAATGAAACGCAGCAGGAGACGGCGGGCGACCTCGGCATAAGGCCGCCTCGAATCAGATGAGAGCGATGCAAGAAGCGCAAACAATTCTTGACGATCAGGATGCCCTTGCGATGCAGCTTCTGATTCCCGCGGCGTCTCGGGTGCCGCTTGCTCCCCCTCGACGCGCGGGAGGTCACGGCCGGAGGGCGCCTGCCCTAAGAGGGCATTGACGCCGGAGAGAATTTCATCAAGCGCCTGTTCGATATCAGAGGACATGCGCCTATCCTTCTCGACTAGCGACCATCATCACGCTGCTCGATCTCTAGCTTCAGTTCACGGAGACCCTCTGACAGCTTGAGTAATGACTCCGCAACAGGCTGCGCCTGTGGGTCAAGCAACATGTTCTGCACCAAGATCTCTTGCTGCATGAGTCGATCGCCGATCATCGATGCGAAGGCCCTCGTCTTCTCAGGATGATCAACCCCTGCAGTCTGCGCCGCCTCCAACGGAGAACCCGCAACAGTTAGCGATGGCGCATGATCCTTACGGTGGGAGGCGCCCCAGCCGATTACAAGAACCAGAAGCGCAATCGCACGAAACAACTGCTCCGAGCTAACACCATGTTGAATAAGCGCTGAGGCCGCTGCTGTTGTCAGAACACCAAGTTCGACAAGCGTATCAACAAGAACAGCCCATCCCTGAACAATCCAGATCGCCAGTACTTCGTGCGGCATCAACTGATTGACCGCGTTGGGAATGCCCTGCCACTCTGGTGCGAGCGGAACAAAAACCTCCCAACCTGAAGCCCACGGGGTCATCGAAACAAGGAGCAAGAAACCTGCGAACCCAATCGTCGCCTGGAGACGTTGCAGGCGCAGTCGGCTGACCTGCGACTGCTCAATTTCATTCGACATCCGTCAAACCTTTCGTAAGATCTAACCAAGGGGCGTCTTGGTGCCCCTCATCAGCAGGCCCCACCTCATCAGCAGCGATCGCCCAAGAGACATCCCCTGACGATTCCACAAGAAGCGCAAAACGGGCAAATGGCTGCGGCTCAGCCGTGACGGTCAAGTCCTGATCCATCGTCGCCGGCGTCGCTAACAGCTGCGCGGGCTCGACAAACAGCGCCGGGAGCCCCTCGACCGAGACGAGAGAGACGCCACTGCCAACCAGAAACGCCTCATCCGTCATCGGAACCAGACGACGGGCAAGCTGACGCGGCAAGAGATATCGCCTGCCTGATCGCACCAGACAGAGCGCCTGACGAGAAGACACTATGAGAGCTTTTCCCCGAGCAGGCGCTTCATGCTGCTTCCGTTACGCTGAAAATACTCGCGGCGGTAAACCTGATTCCCCTGCAAAAGACTGACTACCCAAGGCCAGCGCTCTTCTACAAAAAACACACCCCCCATGACCGCTTCAGGTGCAACGGCGGCGAAGTCTTTCGTCGCCTGGGCCGCTGCCGCGGTCCAGACCTCCGGCGTGACCCAGTCGACCCGAGGAACAACCACCACCTGCGTCTCCATGTAGCGCACGATCTTTCTGAGTTTTTGAAGGTCCTTGTTCGCGACGGCAAGACAGCCGTCTGATGCCTTCGGCGCACGCACGTGAAGATTCTGCGGAACGCCGTGAATCCAGATACCGCTTCCCGTGCGACCCGAGTGGTTGTCAAAGGCATTGGGATAGTCAAGCGTCATCGCAAACTTACCGAGAAAACCATCTTTTCTGGGATCACGAATCTCATACTGGACACGATAGACACCGAGCGGCGTTCTCTGGTCCCCTTCTTTAAATTTATCAGCACCAAAGAGACCGATGGTGGTGTAGAACTCGTCGACCAGAACCGGCTTTCCATTGCGACTGAGAAACACATAGATTCTTGAACGACTTGCATCCGCCAGCAACACGGGGACCTTTCGTTCTGCCGAACGCGGCATGACAACCAGGTTTCTTGGAAGCAGCCCCGCTGGGGCGACCTCCATCCGCACCCGGGCCTCCTCAAGCAGGTCTCGGTCTTCCCCGTTGAGCACGACGGGCTTACCCGACATCGCAGCCAGAGACTGCGCCTGTAACCAATGCGCAAGTCGTGATTTGGGCTCCGAGCGAAGAGCGTCTGACGCTAGGTCGGTTGACTGCCCAAGATTCCCGGAGAGCAGAGCCTGCGTGGCGCGTCTTAACTCGGAATCAGCAGCATTCGCCTGAGGGAAACTCAACAGAAAAGAAGCGCACGCCAAAAGCACGGCAAGCCAAACAGCAGCATGCCCTGCACGCCAACGACCTTGCATTAACGCCCTTCCTCGCGGAGGATTTTCCAGGTGCCAGACTCTTTGGTCCATACAGTGGTTTTTGTGGAATTCAGTTTGAGATCACCCGACTCATAACGCTGTCGAAATGTAACCTCAGCGTCGCCGCTCGGCAAGAGTTTGACGCGAATATCACTCACGCGGACCACAAGGCGACCTGGCTTGGTAACACGGGGACGTCGGTTCTCCACCCAGGCATCGCGCGAGGGGAAGTTCTGCGGCTGGAATTTCGCTGAGTATGCGTCGATGTACCGCTTAAAGTTTTTCGAGGACCATGCCTCAGCCCACTGCTGTGTTGCTGCAATAATCGCGGACTCGTCGGGCTTACCCGTTGATGCAGGTGCCTGCGGCCGGGCTGCCTCGGTCGATTTCGTTGCAGCCGATACGGGCGCCTTTGCAGCGGGTGCTGCCGGTGCCGGTGCAGCAGCTTGCGGCGCCGCCTTCGAAGGCGCTGCCGGTACAACCGGTGTGGCCTGGGCAATCTGTTGGGGCGGTGCCTTCGGTGGTGGAGGCGCAGTGGATGCCCCTGGACGCGGCTCCACCTGAGCTACGACTGTCGGTGCCTCAGGTGTCGCGGTGCTCTTGAGCGCAACCTGTGATGTCGGCGGACGCTTACCCATCGCCTTCGCGTATGAGATCGCTGCCTGTTGGCTCAAGATTTCACGCAGATTCTGAAAAGCAACACCTGTTTCCGGATTCGTTCGAAAAGCTTCCTCCAAAACTTCTCTCGCCTGGTCGAGCTTTCCCATCTGCGCCAAAGCCAATGCGTAGTCGTTTGCTAGCTCTACGTCATGCGGGCGCTTCTTGATCCACGGTTCGACGAGCTTGGCCGCCCGTTGCGGATTTTTTTCCTTTAATGCCTGCGCAATCCTCGCACGGTCCTTGACCAATTCCGGGGGCTGTTCAGAGGCAAACACCCGGGGAACAACCCCAAACCCAGCAAAGAGAGCGGCCAAGAGAAAGCGAGTGAAATTTTTCATGGCCGCTAGTTTACTAGGCGTTCGGCTCGAATTCTTGGGCCTGACGGGGTTTGTCGCCAGACAATTTCTTTGCGGTCACTGCTGGAATAGCTATCCGACTCATAGACCTGGCGGAACCGGACCGTGATCTCTCCCGGGGCGGTCTCGAGGTAGCTCGTCTCAGAAACGGTGACCTTGATGAACTTCGCCTGTGCCATCCGCTGCCGCCGGATCGAGAGATGCTGAGTCGCCCCAACAAAATCGGCCCCATAGAACCGGACGTAACCCTCAATATCCCGCGCAACCCATCGACGAACCCACTCTCCCATCGCCCGCTCTACCTCCAATCGAAAGGCATTCGGCTGCGGCGCCGCGGGTGTCACCGACTGCACCGCACTCGACGGCAGAGGTGCGGAACCCGCCGGGGCTACAGACACGACAGGTGCCGTGATGGGGCCAGACGGCGAACCAGACGGCTGCGCCGCAGGGGGCTGCTGACCAATGACGGCCGGAGGCGTCACTGCAGCCACAGGCTGCTCTGTGGGTTCCTGGTCAATCCGCCCAAGAGACAGCCAGCCCACAAGAATCAACCCCAGAATACCCACCGCCGGCAAAAGCCATTTCCTCGCGGCAAGTGCGCCGTCTAGGCTCGGCAGAAGTCCGGTCGATGAGGCCTCGAGACTGGTGATGCGAGCGCCATTGGGAACGAGACGCCAGGCACGATCATCCCAATGGGCGTCAACCTGATCCGCAATCCCAAGCACCTGGGCGTATGCGACCACCGCGCGACGACAATAGGCCAGGGAATGGAAAGACCCTGCGTAGCCCTCTTCAATATCGGCGAGATGGTTCCGTGCAACGCCAGTCCTTCGGGCAAGCGTTGCAAGATCAAGTCCTTGCTCGAGGCGCACTCGGCGCAGGAGTTCCGAAATAGGGACTGTCTCAGCCATCCGATCACCCACTAGCCTGCAGAGGATGTCTGTGATTTCCAGACGAGCCGGTCACCACTGGAGCGGTCAATCTCCTTCAGGATCGCCTCATGAGCAACCCGCTCCTCCGATGTCGCGCGACGAACCAACAGCTCGCGACTATCGATCGCAAGCCAAGACCCCTCTTCCGTCTGTCCTTCATCATGGCGCAACATATCTAATGACTCTTGACCACGGGTCATCGACAGATAGACGTCGGCGAGGAGTTGTGCATCGAGGAGTGCGCCGTGGAGAACGCGATGCTCGTTGCGCACGCCA
>JBDLRA010000082.1:0-5103 GCA_039800285.1 Pseudomonadota bacterium | reverse complement strand
GCACGAATGGCATCTTCATCGTGTTCAACTACGATCACGGTATTTCCCAGATCCCGCAGGTTCTGTAGCGTGCTTAACAGTCGATCGTTATCGCGCTGATGCAGTCCAATCGATGGCTCATCCAGCACATACATCACTCCAGTTAGCCCCGCACCGATCTGGCTGGCCAGTCGAATCCGCTGGCCTTCACCGCCAGACAGTGTTGCAGCAGGTCGATCGAGTGTCAGATAGTCAAGACCGACGTTGATCAGAAAGCCAAGTCGTGACGTCACTTCAGAAAGAATCTTCTCACCGATCGCGGCCTTCATGCCGGGAAGCGTGAGCGTGGATAACGTCTGTGCGGCCTGGCTTAACGGCAGTCGTAAAAGACTGGGCAGATCTACATCACTGCCAGGTACGCCTACCCGCACAAATCGGGCCTCGCGCTTTAGGCGTGTTCCTGCACAGGCAGGGCAGGGCTGGCCACTGCGATAACGGCCAAGCTCTTCGCGAACAGCGGGCGAATCCGTCTCAAGCCAGCGGCGCTGCATGTTGGGAAGGATCCCTTCAAACGGATGCTCCTTGATCACCACCTTGCCACGGTCCCCGGGGTAGCGCAGCGGAATGGCTGTCTCACCGGATCCGTAGAGCAGCACGTTGCGAATGTTTTCAGGCAGTGCCTCGAAAGGGGTCTCAAGATCAAACTTGTAAAAATCAGCAAGGCTTTGCAGCAGCTGGAAATAAAACGCATTGCGACGATCCCAGCCTTTGATCGCACCAGAGGCAAGACTTAAGTGGGGGAACTGCACCACGCGCTTGGGATCCACGAAATCCACAACGCCAAGACCATCACACTCGGTGCAGGCGCCTGCGGGACTGTTAAATGAAAACAGCTGCGGCTCAAGATCCTTCAGGCTGAATCCGCATTCTGGACAGGCGAACTTGGTAGAGAACACCTGTTCATTCATGGGCTGATTCTCGGGCTCACACAGGATCATGGCCCGGCCTTCACCTAAACGCAGTGCGGTCTCAAGGGACTCTGCAAGTCGCTGTGTGATCTCTGGTTTGACGCGAAGTCGATCCACAACAACATCAATGGAGTGTTTTTGATTTTTATTGAGCGCACCAATCTGATCGATGTCGCAGAAGGTGGGCTCCTTCTGTTCGGTCTGCAGACGGATACGAACAAAGCCTTGGGCGCGCAGACCATTGATCAGATCAAGGTGTTCGCCCTTGCGACTCGTCACCACGGGAGCGAGCACACTGATCTTGGATGACTCAGGCCAGGTCAGCATCTGATCGACCATCTGCGAAATGGTCTGTGACTCTAGTCGATGCTGCGGGTGATCGGGGCAGTGGGGTACGCCTGCACGCGCAAACAGTAAGCGCAGGTAGTCATGGATCTCGGTGACGGTACCGACGGTGGAGCGTGGGTTGTGGCTGGTCGCCTTTTGTTCAATCGCAATGGCCGGGGATAAGCCTTCAATCAGATCGACATCGGGCTTTTCCATCAGCTGCAGAAACTGTCGGGCATAGGCCGAGAGCGACTCGACATAGCGCCGCTGGCCTTCCGCATAGAGCGTGTCAAAGGCAAGCGATGACTTGCCAGACCCCGACAAGCCCGTGATCACCACTAAACGGTTTCGGGGCAGGGTGACATCAATGTTTTTGAGGTTATGCGTACGGGCACCGCGGACCCGTATCTCTTCTCGCACCGCTGACAAATCCTTGTTTTTGGCCAATCGAATACTATAACTCCCGGTCATGACGAAAGCACCTGAAAAACTCCGGTTCACGAAAGAGGAATGGCGAGCCTGCCTTGCGCTCTCCATGCTCTATGGCCTGCGTATGCTCGGTCTGTTTCTGGTGTTTCCGATTCTTGCTGCTGAGTCAAAAAAGTTAGAAGGTGGTGCCGACCCCATGTGGATTGGCATTGCGGTGGGCATCTACGGCCTGACCCAGGCACTGTTTCAGATTCCGTTTGGCATGGCATCCGATCGAATCGGTCGCCGCAAGGTCATTCTGTTTGGGCTTGCAGTCTTCGCGCTGGGAAGTTTTGTCGCCGCCTTTGCCCCATCGATTGGCTGGCTGTCGGTGGGTCGTGCATTACAAGGGGCGGGCGCGATCTCTGCAGCGGTGACGGCGTTTCTTGCGGACTCAACTCGTGATGAACTGCGCACGCGGGCGATGGCCATGATCGGGGGAACGATTGGTCTTGCCTTTGCGCTTTCCTTGATTGTCGCGCCGGTGTTGTCGTCCATGATCGGCATGCAGGGACTCTTCTGGTTAACCGGCGTTTTAGTGATCGCTGCCATGTGGCCCGTGATTCGGATGGCGGAGCCCCCGCGCCGACCTGCAACCGATTACAGCTGGGATCAGGCACGACGCACGGTTCTGAGTAACGGCCAGCTCATGCGGTTAAACCTGGGGATCTTCATGATCCATATGACCCAGACGGCGATCTTTGTGGTGATTCCCTTGGCGCTGATCCGGATGGATATGGCGTTAGCCAGCCACTGGAAGATCTACCTGCCGGTGGTGATCCTGTCATTTGTGGCGATGCTGCCCCCGATCTTCTGGGCGGAACGCACGGGCAAGAACAAGCCAGCCTTTCTGGGGGCGATTGCGCTGATGGGCCTGGCGATCTCGTCTTTTGGCTGGGTGCCGCAGGAGATCGGCATCTGGGCCGTAGTCCTATTCCTGTTCTTTACGTCCTTTAATTTACTAGAAGCATTTCTGCCGTCCTGGGTCTCGCGGGTCGCCCCGCCCGAGCACCGGGGACTGGCCCTTGGGGTCTACAACACGACCCAGTCGTTGGGGCTCTTTTCAGGGGGGCTTTTGGGCGGGGTCATGGCCCAGGCCTTCGGCGAAACCGCCGTCTACTGGGCTTCTGCGGCAACGATCCTGGTTTGGGGCATTATCTCGTTTGGACTAAAAGAAATCGGCCGAAGACAGCCCAAACCGGCCTAGACTGAATACAGGATAGCCAGGGCAGCCAGATGTGCCCATGCTGAGTCGGGTCCCGATCCCGGGCATTTTTGAGGAGAAGAATGATGTTGATGGTTGGCGTTGCAAGAGTTGGTAATGAACCCGTAGCCCGTTACACCCCAGATGGCAAAGCGGTGATGGATATCTCCCTGGCCTTTGACTATGGCCGCAAGGGCAATGATGGCCGCAGACCCACCCAGTGGGTGAACGCCACAATGTGGGGCGACCGTGTCGAAAAGCTTCAGCCTTATCTGTCTAAGGGTTCCCAGGTGTTTGTCACCCTGTCTGAGCCGCACATCGAGACCTATGAAAAAAAAGACGGATCCGGCCAGGGCTCATCTCTGCGCGCTCGGATCAATGATCTTGAGTTCGTAGGCGGCCGCCGCGAGGAATCGTCTGACGGTGGGGACGGAGCACCCATGGGCGGTGGCGCACCAGCCGCACGCGGGGGTGGTAAGCCCGCCGCTGCGAAGGCCCCTGGCTTTGACGAACTCGACGACGACATCCCCTTCTAAACCACGTCTGGCGTACCTTTGCGCCGGTTTAGCAGGTAAAATCTGGAGTCTTTGCGCCGCGTAAGCGGCGCGATTCATTTTTACGGGAAGAAAACCATGCCAATCTATGCCTATCGCTGTGAGGGGTGCGGGTTTCAGAAAGACGCCCTTCAGAAACTCTCCGACCCCCCCTTGGTCGACTGCCCCGAGTGCGGTCAGCCCAAAATGGTCAAACAGGTCACCGCTGCCGGCTTCGCGCTAAAGGGCAGTGGCTGGTACGTCACGGACTTTCGTGATCAGGGGAAGAAGTCGACGTCATCGTCGGATAGCGCCGCCAGTTCCACCAGCGCGTCGGGGGACACTGGGACATCGAGCGGGTCATCGACCGGCGCAGCAACGTCGGCCTCCGGTGACAGCAAGACTGCGAGCAGCACCACCGCGTCTTCGTCCACTGCAACGTCGTCAACCTAAGGCGCACCATGCAACGCATCAACACCCACTTCAAGCGTTACTTTCTGGCCGGATTAATTCTCTGGGCGCCGCTGTCGATCACAATCTGGGTGATTACCTGGGTGTTTGATGCGCTCGATAGCGTGCTGCCGATGGCGCTGCGATCCGAGGCGCTCTTTGGAACGCACATTCCAGGCTTCGGTGTTCTAGTGGTCGTTTTGTTGATTCTGCTGACGGGATTTGTTGCAGCAAACCTGATTGGTCAGAAACTTGTCGAGATCTGGGAAGGGCTGATGCGCCGCATCCCGTTGTTCCGTTCGATCTATTCGTCGGTCAAGCAGGTCAGCGACACGATTCTTTCTCCAAACGGTCAGGCATTTCGTCAGGCTGTGTTGATTCAGTATCCCCGACAGGGCTCTTGGACGATCGGTTTTCTCACCGGGACTCCTGCATCGGATGTGGCCCAGCATCTGCCGACCGAGTGTGTCTCGGTCTATGTGCCGACCACACCGAACCCGACATCGGGCTTCTTTTTGATGATGCCGAAGACTGAGGTCATCGAGCTATCGATCGGCGTCGATGCGGCGCTGAAGTACGTGGTGAGCATGGGCACCGTGCCACCCGGTGTAAAAACAACGAAATAACTTGGGAATTAGCATGCGATCACAATACGCTGGCTCAGTCTGCGCTGAGCAACTTGGTCAAACCGTCACCCTATGCGGCTGGGTGCATCGTCGCCGCGATCATGGTGGCGTGATCTTTATCGATCTGCGTGATCGCGAGGGGCTTGCGCAGGTGGTCTGTGACCCCGATCGCCCTGAGATGTTCAAGACGGCAGAAACGCTGCGCAACGAATTCTGTATTCAGATCACGGGTCTTGTTCGTAAGCGTCCCGAAGGTACAACGAATTCAAATTTAAAGAGTGGCGAGATTGAGATCCTCTGCCACGAGATCAATGTGCTGAACCCATCGGTGACGCCCCCGTTCCAGTTAGATGACGACAATCTGTCTGAGACGACACGTCTGACGCACCGTGTGCTGGATCTGCGTCGTCCGGTGATGCAGCGAAACCTGATGCTGCGTTACAAAGTGGCGATGGAAGTGCGTCGCTATCTGGATGCCGAAGGCTTTGTGGATATCGAAACCCCGATGCTGACCAAATCGACTCCAGAAGGCGCACGTGATTACCTGG
>JBDLRA010000081.1:0-3956 GCA_039800285.1 Pseudomonadota bacterium | reverse complement strand
CAAACAAGCATCAGGTAATGAGTCCGAGTTCTCGTGCCCTGTTGATCGCCTGCACCTGGGAGTGCACCGCCAGTTTCCGGTAGAGGTTCCGAATATGGCTTTGTACAGTTGCGAGCGAGATCCCAAGAGATACAGCAGTGTCGCGATAAGAAAGGCCCTGGCCCAGACTTCGAAGAATCTGAGTTTCCCGGAGAGTAATGAGATCTTGCGAATCGGATGCAGTGTCGCCTGCATCCTCCCAGGTGACATTATCAGTAAGAATACTCGCTCGAGCACCAAGAATGATCTCTGTAAAAGGTCTCTGTGCGGCAAAACTGGAGAGCCCGTCGATCAGATCGGCCATCAGGGCCGTCCCATGCACCAGATTTCTGACAACATACATCAGAAGAAGTGTTCGTCGATGCTCTGCAAGAGACTCCGGGCCAATGAGTGCGGCCGCCTTCCCATAATTGAATGCATCGGAGTTCGTTGCAATCTCTCTTAATGCCGGGTGATGATTCGCACCTAGCATGAACTCAACAAGCAGCCTTCGGTATGCGTAGACCTCTGGTTTTAGCCAGCGAACGATTCGGTAGGCCATTTTTTCAACGCTAAGGTTTAATCGCAGCAACTGTTCGGGGGGTTGCGTTAAGCCATGCGCCATCTGAGCAAAGTCAATGAGCAAGGCATCTAAACTCCCGTACTCCTGATAGATTGCTGTATGCGACATCGCAGATGCCCGACAGATTCGTCGCAACGTTGCCCCCTGAATACCGCTTCGCGCAACCACACGGGCAGTCGCCTCTGAGAGCCGTCTGCGGCGCGTGTCAGGCTCACCCGAAAACTCAATTTTTTGCATTGCCCGAGGCACATCAATCTCGTCCGGATTCACTAACGGATTTGCCGGCTCTCCTGAGGACTTTAAGACCGCCGCCCCAAGAGACAACCAGGCTGCTAATTGATCAACGTTGTCTTGCAAGATCGAATCAAAACGGCGATGTGCCAGAGTACCCATCGCGAGAATGAAAAGACTTAATCCAAGCGGATTTCGGCTCGATCCATCGTGATCACGTAACCCGGTTTCAAGCAATACCGCTTCGATGTCATTCGGCAGGAAATCAGCAAGCTCATGAATTCGCATCGCTGCGGCACATAGCTCGACGACCGCCTGTCGCTGATCCGTGGCGGCTAGAAGCTCTCGCAACAAATTCGGTACACGGGCAGTCTGTGAAACCAGCCCGATCTCGGCTGCGATCCGGGCGATCTCACGCAGCTCCCCGGATAAACGTCGCTCCCATAGATCGGCAAGGAGCTCGCTCACACCGGTGTAGCGGCCATAGACTGCGCCATGGGTTAAGCCCGTTAGCGCGGCAACTTCCCGCGCGCCAAAACCGTCTACACCCTTGTCAACAATCAGGGCGACCGCTGAGTCAAAGATCTTTTGGTCGTTCGAGAGCCCCCGCGCCCGGCGCGGCCTGAGCGGGAACTGACCACTTTCTGCATTCATTTCGAAACCTTAACCACTTAACGTGCACTGCACTTTTAATTATCGTACTCTGCACGATACATTCTGGTCAAGGCGTCTGGGGCGGTCCCACGAGAGGGTGCCCCCGACGGGGGCCGCAACGGGTCTACTAATAAGTCTTGTAGGGCAGAAACTTCCCAGACAACACAACATTCACGCGATCCCCCTTTGGGTCCGGCTCTCGAACGATGTCCATAGAGAAATCAATCGCACTCATAATGCCGTCGCCAAATTCTTCATGAATCAACTGCTTAATCGTCGTACCGTAAACGCTCACGATCTCATACCAGCGATAGATCAGCGGGTCAGTCGGGACCGCGGTCGGCAGTGACCCCTTATAGGGCACAACCGTTAGCAAGGTGACGGCCTCCTTGGGAAGCGAGAAGATCTTACCCACAATTTCTGCCTGTGCCTGGGTCAGCGTCATCTGGCCAAGGCAGGCAGCGGTTGTCCACTCCTTTGATAGCTTTAATTTCTTCGCCACATCCGCCCATTTAATCCCTTTCTGAACCTTGGCCGAATAAATGAGATCGGTCACATCTTCTCGGGTCATGGGCTTCGCTACTGATTTGGCAACGGTCATGTCATACATCTCCTATAAAAATTAAGCGGCTTTCGGCAAAAGTCCTGGGCGCACCAATCGAGGAACAGCAGGCCGTGCCTCTTCCCCAGCGGCAATCGCTTTGGCGCGTTTCACAAGAAAGTCAATCAGATGATTTCTGATGCTGTAGAACTGGGGGTCGTGATGCATCGTCGATCGGGTGCGATTCCGGGGCATCGTGTTTTCGACAATCTCCGCAATCATCGCCTTTGGACCATTACTCATCAGAAATATCTTGTCGGCCAAAAGAATGGCCTCATCGACATCATGTGTGATCATGAAGACCGTCTGCTTCGTCTCCTGAACAATATCGAGGAGCTCATCTTGAATATTTCCTCTGGTGAGCGCATCAAGCGCACCAAATGGCTCATCTAGAAGGAGCATCTTGGGCTGAATTGCGAATGCACGTGCGATTCCCACGCGCTGCTTCATTCCACCTGAGAGCTGCGAGGGCTTTTTGTTTTCAGAGCCTCGCAGGTGCACAAGATCGATAAATTTCTGAACGTGTGCATCGACCTGCGCTTTTGTCCAATCGGGCCACTTCGAGCGGACAGCAAAAGCAATGTTTCCTTTCACGCTTAGCCATGGCATAAGCGCATGGGACTGAAATACGACGCCTCGATCGAGGCTTGGCCCAGCAATTTCACGGCCATCGATGAAGGCATGTCCCTGCGTTGGCTGTTCTAGACCAGCGAGCACATTCAGAATTGTGGTCTTGCCACACCCCGAGTGGCCGATGATGCAGACGAACTCCCCGCGCTGGATCTCAAAATTCACCGCTTCGAATACAACAAGATCATCGCCCCCAGAGACACCCGGAAAGCTCTTTTTTAAACCCTGAACCTGAAGAAAATGAGTCATTGCGGCTTATTCCCTAATTCGTTTGCCTAGTCTTTGTAGGTCACTGCTTTTTGGAGACGAGCGAAGAAGATGTCGAGAAGCATCCCGATCACGCCAATTGCCAGGATCGCCGTCAAAATATTGCTGATCGATAAGTTATTCCACTCGTTCCAGACGAAATACCCAATCCCTGTTCCACCGACGAGCATCTCTGCAGCAACAATGACAAGCCAGGCAATTCCGATTGAGATTCGCATTCCTGTCATGATGGTTGGCGCCGCTGCAGGCAGAATGACTAAGACCGCTTTGCGAAAGGGTCTGACTTCTAGCGTCTTCGCCACATCCATCCATTCTTTGCGTACGGAGGCCACGCCGAATGCCGTATTAATCATCATCGGCCAGATAGAACAAACAAAGATCACGAATATCGCTGAGACTCCAGAATCCTTCAGCGTGAACAATGCAAGCGGCATCCAGGCGAGCGGTGAAATCGGCTTCAAGACTTGAATAAACGGGTCTAGAGCCCGAAAGACGAGGGGCGACATCCCGATCAAAAACCCAAGAGGGATCGCAACAAGCGCCGCCAGAGCAAACCCCGACAACACCCGCCCGAGAGAATAAGCCAGCTGAATCCCGATCCCCTTGTCATTCGGCCCACGGTCAAAGAATGGATCCGACAGATGCCCGCCAAGCTTTGTAATAAAGTCACCCGGCGTTGGAAAGGCGGATTTCTGCCCCACCGCTGCGGATGCACCGACAAGCTTCGCATACTCGTCATCGACGACCTGGGAACCCCCCGAAGGGAGTGTCGCCAAGTGCCAAATGCCTAAGAAGAGACCCAGAAGCAGTATGGACAGTGCGACTGCACGGAAGCGATCTAGATTATCCATCATCTCAATCTCTTCTTAGGTCCGCTTGATCTTAAAGCTCGCGAGGTACGCCTCCGGCTTGGCCGGATCAAAGGGCTTGCCCATGACCGAAAATGACTTCGTCGTCGTCTTGGGAGGCGTG
>JBDLRA010000080.1:0-3349 GCA_039800285.1 Pseudomonadota bacterium | reverse complement strand
TACCACGATGAAACGCTTCCCAAAGAGAGCATGAAGGTCGCCCACTTCTGCAGTATGTGCGGTCCACATTTCTGCAGCATGAAGATTACGCAGGATGTCCGCGACTATGCGGCATCACAAGGGCTCGCAGAGGAACAGGCATTGAAAAAGGGATTGGAAGAAAAGTCAATCGAGTTTCGAAAAGCGGGCGCCCAGATTTATCGAAAGGAATAATTCACGTGCGGATTGGAATAGCCGGCGCAGGTCTCGCGGGACGACTGACAGCATTTCTGCTCAGTCAGCGCGGCCATCAGGTCACCGTGTTTGAAGCGAGTAGCAGCCCAAGTCCAGCGCGAGGGACAATCCGTGCTGCGGCCTGGACGGCAGCAGGTATGCTCAGTCCGATTGCCGAGATGGAGCAAGGGGGACCCGTCGTCCGTGACCTTGGGTTTCGATCCCTGATGCTCTGGCAGGAGATTGACGACGCACTCAGCGGAGCTCTTGGTCAACCCTTTGATGCACACAATCACCACAGCCGTCATTACGCCGATCATCACGATGAACTCAAGGAGACTCACGACTCACCACTGGGTCTGCAGCTAAACGATAGCCTGATCGTCTGTCACGCGAACGACCTTGGCGCTGCCCAGCGTATCTTGCAACACCTTGACCAAGATCCCAGTCGATTTGCAAGCCTTACGGGACCAGAGGTTGCGCCACTCGCCCCAGGATTAAAGGGCACCTTGCATGCCTGGCGGCTTATTGGCGAAGGCCACCTGTTTCCCACCCAAGCCATGGAAAGTCTGTTTCGTGGCGCGCAAGGCGTCGACTGGCGCTGGAGCACTCCGATTATTCGACTCGGTACGAACACGATTGAAATAGCAGAGGGCCAGCAAGCCTTTGACTGGGTTATCGATACTCGTGGTGTGGGCGCTTCTTCAGATATTTCGGTGCGAGGGGTTCGCGGGGAGCTTCTTGTGCTCTTCGCGCCAGGCTTTGAACTCCATCGGCCCGTTCGGCTGGTGCACCCGCGGTGGCGAGTCTATATCGTGCCGAGACCAGGGCGTCAGATCGTGATTGGTGCGACAGAGATCGAAAGCGAAGATCGATCACCCATCTCAGTGCAAAGCACGATGGAGCTTTTGTCATCGGCATTTAGTATCTTTCCCTCGCTTGCAGAGGCGCGTATTCTCTGGACCGATGTCAATCTACGCCCTGCAATGATGGACAACCTTCCCTTCGTTGAGACGCAACCGGGACTGACCCGCATCAATGGATTGTTCCGGCATGGCTGGCTGCTTGCCCCTGCCGTGATTGAACAGGCGCTACGCGATGCAGATCTTTCTTAATGGGGTTGCGCATGACTGCGCCGAAGGGATTTCCCTCGCCGACTTCTTGACCTCCATTGGGATCGCCCAGAACAACTGTGCGACTGCCGTCAACCAGGCCTTCGTTGCGCGTGAACGTCGTGCAGAGATCGCCTTGAAACAGAATGACCAGATCATGACCTTCGAACCGATTACAGGAGGTTGACCATGTCCAATCAACCAACACAAACCTCGACCGACCCAATTCGCTTCGGCAATACGGAATGTCATAGCCGATTTCTTCTGGGAACAGCGGGTTATCCATCTCCCGCGATCCTTGAGTCTGCAATTCACACCTCCGAGACAGAGATTGTCACCATGGGGATTAAGCGACAGGCGGCGAACGTGTCGGGCGGGGGCGGAAAAGTCTGGTGGGATCTGATTCGCCAGACTGGACGACGAATTCTTCCCAACACTGCCGGGTGTCGCACTGCCGATGAGGCGATCACGTTGGCCCAGATGGCTCGCGAAATGTTTCAGACCAATTGGATCAAGCTCGAAGTGGTTGGCGATGACTACACCCTTCAGCCGGATACCTTTGAGCTTGTCCCAGCGGCCAAGAAACTGGTCGAACTGGGTTTCGAAGTCTTCCCTTATTGCACGGAAGATCTCCTTGTCGCCGAGCGGCTTCGCGATGTTGGCTGCCGAATCCTGATGCCATGGGCTGCGCCCATTGGATCGGGGCAAGGCATTTCCAACCCGGATGCACTCATTCGTATGCGTCAACGGTTTCCCGATCTCACGTTGATTGTTGATGCCGGAATTGGGGCTCCCTCGCATGCGGCGCTCGCTATGGAACTGGGGTTTGATGGCGTACTGTTGAACTCTGCAGTCGCGCAGTCGAAGGATCCCATCAAGATGGCCGCCGCCTTTCGGGACGCCATTCGAGCGGGACGTCTTGGTTATCAGGCCGGCATTATCAGCGCACAGCCATTTGCCACACCGTCCACACCGGTCTCAGGCCAACCCTTTACGCTATGAGCGATGTCTTGAACCCTTCAATAGAAAGGACGCCAAGATGTCTTCGCTGAGCGAAATCCCTCCGCTGGTCACGACCGATGACGGTGAACTCTATGTTCGGCTTGAAACCCAATATGCCCAGTCCATATTGACACCATCGCAACGGATTGACCACTCGCAACCGGATTTAACCAAACGGTATACGTATCGCTACGAACAGCGTCGATTAGAGGGATACCCCGTTGAAGATGCCGTCGTGCTCTCGCTGATGGACTGCTGCCTGGACGGCGAGCCCACTGCCGAAGCGCTGGCGGACGTAACCCTCATGCCAAGACTGGTTGACACCCCATCCCGGTCAGAGACGTTTCTAAACCGATCGAATCGATCTTCATTCCCGTCCCTTATCGCGCCAAGGCCCGGACCTTACCCGATCGTCGCGGATACCGATATGCTGCATCGGCTGCTCGATGCGGGTGCAGGCATTATCCAACTGCGGATTAAGACGGACCCCGCGAGCCCAGAAACCGATGCCGCAGTCAGCGAAGCCGTTCAGATCGCGACGCGGTATCCAGAGAGCCAGTTGTTTATCAACGACCATTGGCAGGCGGCGATCAGGCACGGGGCGTATGGCGTTCATCTCGGTCAGGAAGATCTTCGAGACGCAGACCTGCAGGCCATTCACACAGCCGGGCTTCGACTAGGACTCTCCTCCCACGCCTATTGGGAAGTTGCCCGAGCCCTCACGGTCCAGCCAAGCTACATTGCCTGCGGCCCCATTTTTCCGACCCAGGCTAAGGCCATGCCTTGGGTTCCGCAAGGCATTCGGAACCTGACCTACTGGAGCCGGCTGATTCCATTCACGGTCATCGGAATTGGTGGGGTGACGCTGGAAAATCTCCCCGAAGTCTGGGAGACAGGCTGTGACAGCGTGGCCATGATCGCCGCTGTCACCAGTGCGGAGAATCCAGCGACCGCCCTGCAGGCCTTCAACCAAGCCTGGGATAGGCTGGAGTCCGAATATGGAGGGAACTCAAGATCATTAT
>JBDLRA010000079.1:0-9459 GCA_039800285.1 Pseudomonadota bacterium | reverse complement strand
TGGTGATGGGCTTTGTCGGGAAGTTCTGGGCCGAAGCGGCCCCCATCCCCAGCGATCCAACAACGGCAAGTACTGCGATCAAACGACTTTTGTAATTTCTCATTTCTGTCTCCATTCTCATGTTGATCAAAACAGACTTCCAACTGCTAGTGCTGCTAGTACAACCCCTTACTTAACCCCAATCGAGGCAAGAATGCCGTCGAGCTCCTTCAGATCAGCCTCAGCGGGGGTTACCAAGGGAGGACGCATGGGACCACCGACCAGGCCGATCCGATCCATCGATGCTTTGACGACAGATGCGTGCCCAAGTTTCTTCGAAAGACGGCGGAAGGGGGCAAGCGCCATAAACTTATCGTAGCCCTCCTGCATGCGACCTTGTTTATAGGCATCGTAGATATCGACAAAATATTGCGGCATGAAACTCGCAGCAGTCGAACTTGAACCAACCATGCCAAGTGCCATACAAGGCCACATCATGGCTTCCGACCCACCAAACACCGCAAGCTTAGAGCCAGCCTGAGATACGGACTCTTCAAGCTCCATGATGTTTCGAGAAGCTTGTTTAACACCAACAACATTGTCGAGAGCAGACAACTGCACCAGGTGTTCTGGTGTCAGGTTAAAGCCCACACGATCTGGCGCGTTGTACATGATGATCGGCATATCGACGTTCTGCGAGATACGTGCGAAATGATCATGAACGCCTTTCCAGGTGACCTGGGAGTAGTACGGGGGTGTCATTAACACCGCATCAGCACCAATTTCTTTTGCGTACTTGGTCAACGCTTCAGCCTCAAGTGTGCTGCTGTGTGCAGTACCACAGATGATCGGTTTGCGACCCGCGTTGGCTTCAACGGTCGCTTTCATGATCTGCTTTTGCTCATCGGAATTTAACGAGTGAAACTCACCCTGAGTACCAAGACAAACCAGCGCATGAGCGCTCGACTTTGCTGCAAAGTCGACATTCTTTTTATGACCTTCAATATCAAGCTCATAATTCTTTTTGAATGGCGTAATCAGAATGGTGTGAATACCATGCAGAAAATTCAGTTCCTTCTTCATTGCGAGACAACTCCTTCAGGGTTAAATAAAACGATGTCCGCCTCGATAACTTGAGGCGGTTTGAGAAAAAAACTTGGTTAAATGAGCGAGGGAATCTACCTTCGTATCAAGGTGCTCAATGAGATCAATCAGTTCATCGATTGCGGATCCAAGCACCGGCTCAACGGAAGCCCGAAACTTCTGGTCAATGACATCTCTATTTTTGGTCGGCCGGTGAAGCACCTCTGCGTCGAATGAACTGACCGCCCCGGCCCGATCGGCAAGACTAAGCCGCGTCAGCCGGCGCGATGGAAAAGCGGCGTTACTCCAAGTCGAATCCTCGATTGAGATAAGCGCCATTAGAGGATCCTTTGCAACACGGTCAATCGCCTCATCAGAAAAGCTCTCTTCAGTGAGGGCCGGTTCGCGAAGCGCAGCGACGACGCAATAGGGAAGACTCAGTTTTGCTTCTGCACGACTTGTCGGCGCGCGATTCGCCAGCACTGATGCCGCGTGATACGTCTCGATCTTGATTGCAGTGAGGCGATCTAAATTTGCGTGATCACGAAGGGCGAACGCCGCCTCGACAGCACCATAGGCGTGGGCACAACAAGGCAATGGCTTTACTAGAACCCTGGCTATCTCGGGAGACCCGTGCGATCCGAGCAGTCGAACTTCATCGACAGCATCCGCGTATGCTGAGAAATAACCATCAGTTACCTCTAACGCTGTCGGTGCCGCGTCAAGACCTAATCGCGCGAGGTCCGCGGCCCATACGCCGGACATTGCGGCGTGGGCGGGATGTAGGTGTTTTGCCTGAGCACCACCCGCAAGGACAGAAAACGTTCCTCCGGCCATCGACGTTGAAAGCCCGATACTTGAAATGACAACCGAATCTGTATCCCCCGCAGAGATCGATGCTGCTGCTGCCGCTCCGAGTACACCGACCGTACCGGTCGCATGAAAACCGCGTGCACGATGCGAGGCATTCATTGCAGCACCGATACGACCAGCAACCTCATAACCTGCCACGACCCCCTGAAGAAACTGGCGACCGGATACGCCAGCGCTCTCTGCGGCTGCCCATGCAGCCGGAATAACCACGGCGCCCGCATGCAATCCGGTCACATCAACATGGATGTCATCAGTCTCTGCGGCATGACCAGTTGCCGCATTGGCCGCACTTGCCAGCAAAGCCGTCGTCCGCTGACCCGTCGCTAAAACCGTGGCGCCCGCATGCCCGCCTGACATCTTGGCGTAGCGATCAAACATGGTGGATGTGTCGGTTAAAAGGCCGTCACAACTCGCTGCAATGAAGTCCATCACACGCAGCTTCGCGAGCGCTATCGCTTCCGACGAATCGGCCGAAGACCGCGCCAGATCCACAATCTGACTGAGATGAGACGTCGTCGTGGTCATCTATTCCTGAACCTTCAGTGGTCACCACGACCAGGTTCGACATCCACGTCGACATAGAATCGAGAATGTTCTGCGGGGACGATCGCCCGCGTAAACATAATCGGGGGCAGTTCAGCCTGATCGGACCATGTCACTCGATCGACCAACAGCCCAAGGCTACCCGGCGAAACACCGAGCAGGTTTGCCTGAGCACGGCCGATCTTGATCGGTTGGATTGACTTGCGAACACGCGCCAGCCGAATGTTGAAACTCTCTTGAAGAATGACGGATAGCCATTTGCTTCGGATTTCCTTCATCGGAAGGTTGGGGATTCGATTCTTGGGCAAAAGGACCCGTTCCAACATGATGGGATTGCCGTCACTGTTTTTCAGACGCTCGATCACCAGCAGAGCGCCCTCCCCCTGTAAGCCAAATAGACTTCGGAACTCAGCGGTAGCCGGTTTCCACTCGTGACTCAGGATCTCAAAGCTTGGAACGTGCCCCTTCGCCATCAACTCCTTGGAGAAGTCATGCAGACTCAAAAAGTTCTGCTCAACGGCCTGGGCGGAGACGAAGGTCCCTTTCCCCTGGATACGTTTGACCATGCCCTCTTGATCCAGCAGGGCTAAAGCCTGCCGAACGGTCACCCGGCTGACCTTGTACATCTCAAGCATGTCGTTTTCCGAGGGCAAGAGCGCCCCAGCGGTATAGGTTCCATCAAGAATCTGCTCGCGGATGAGGTCGGCGAGCTGCATGTAGAGCGACTGGGGCTGTAGCAGTCTGGCAGGGGGTACCGAGTGCACGAGGTCTCCGATATGCTTGTTATAATGACTGCACATTATTTTATCTGGTTGACTCTGTCAAGGGTTAAAACCAGGAGAAAACCCGGAGACATCAGAACATGACAAACCCAGTGAGCAAGACCTTCCAGACCGCCCGCGAGATCACGCCAGGCCTTTTGCTCTGCGCACTTATCGGCGCGACGTCGACGCTGATCTCACAGTCATATGGGGGGCCACTGTTTCTCTACGCCCTGCTGCTTGGGATGGCGTTTAACAGCCTGTTCAAAGGCTCACGACTTGAACCCGGTATCAAAATCACGACCACGACCATTCTTCGCGCCGGGGTCGCACTCATGGGGTTTCGACTGGGACTCGACACGGTCTTTGCAATGGGGGCAGGCACGCTCCTCACAGTCGCCCTTGGCGTCATGCTGACGATTGGAACGAGTCTGATTGTTGGCCGGTTACTGGGACGCAACCAAGAAGAATCCGTTCTCGGGGGCGGTGCCGTTGCAATCTGCGGCGCGTCGGCGGCCATGGCCATTTCGGCGGCGCTCCCGCCAGGTCAGCACAAAGAAAAGCTCACACTCTTTGTGGTTGTCGGCGTTACCGCACTATCGACGATCTGTATGGTGCTCTACCCCATGCTTGCGTATGCACTCGAGTTCACCAAGTACGAAGCGGCACTGCTCTTTGGCGCAACGATTCATGACGTGGCTCAGGTTGTGGGCGCAGCGATGCTGTTTGGCGAAGGCACAGCCGAGTCTGCCTCTTATGTGAAGTTATTAAGAGTTGCTTTTCTTGCGCCGGTCGTTTTGGGCGTAAGCCTATGGTTCCGCAAAGCACATCAGGCAGCAGATGGCGGGAAAAAGCCGAAACTCATTCCGACATTCCTCATCTTTTTCTTTGTCTTTTTTGCGATTGCCAACCTGGTGACGATTCCTCCGCAGGTGCAATCCATCACACAGGATGTGTCGCGGACCTTTGTGCTACTCGCCATTGCGGGACTTGGTGTGAAGACCAGCCTTTTTGACATGAAGTCACTCGGCTGGCGACCGATCGCGCTACTGTTTGCGAATACGGTCGCCTTACTGATCTTCGTGCTGGTTATGCTGCAGGTTGTGCCACTGACAGTGTAGGAACAGCGCGAAGCAATGCCTGAGTGTATTCGTGACGCGGACGCTGGTAGATCGCTTCCGTGTCACCCTCTTCCACAATCTTTCCGGACTTCAGCACAATAATTCGATCCGACATGTACTGAACGACGGAGAGATCGTGCGAAATAAAGAGGTAACTCAGACCAAGTTCCTGCTGGAGATCCTTCAGCAGGTTTAATACCTGAGCCTGAACGGACACATCAAGCGCAGAGACCGCTTCGTCACAGACGACCAGGTCGGGGGAGACGGTAAGACACCGGGCAATCATGATGCGCTGACGCTGGCCACCTGAAAACTCGTGGGGATAGCGCTTCAACGCGGCTTCGGGAAGCCCCACTCGGTCGAGCAGCCGCTTCGACAAGTTTTCGCGATCTTGCGACGTCTTGCCAATGCCATGCAGCCACATAGGTTCAGCCAGAATCTGTCCGATCGTGAACCGTGGGTTCAATGATGCATAAGGATTTTGGAAGACCACCTGGAATCGACGGCGGTAAGGCGCAAATTCCTTTTCAGAGACCTGAACCAGATCCCGACCATCCACCAGAATTTTTCCCTTGGTTGGCGTAATCAGACGCATCAGCATCAGGCCAATCGTTGACTTTCCGGAACCTGATTCACCAACAAGTCCAAGTGTCTCGCCTTTGCGGATATCAAATGAGACATCGTCTACAGCATGAAAGGCGGTCTGCGAGAAAAGCCCACTCTTTCGCATGTAGGTCTTGGACAGGTTCTGGACGGTAACGAAGACCTCGCCGGGTTTGACTTCCTGTCGAATTGCGGGTGGCTCAGGCACTGCCCCCGCTGATTCAGCGCGCGTCCAATCGTCAACGGTCAGCAGCCGACGGCCTTTTGATTCTGCGGTTGGCCGGCAACTTAATAGGGCCCGGGTATAGACATGCGAAGGCATCTGGAAAATCTGCCGCGATGATGCGTTTTCACAGACGGTGCCCTTTTGCATCACCACGACATGATCGGCAATCTGACCAACGAGTGACAGATCATGCGAAATAAAAATCATCGCCATCCGACGACGGCTACGAAGATCCGCCATCAGATCAAGGATCTGCTTCTGGACGGTCACATCCAGTGCTGTCGTCGGCTCATCCGCGATTAAGAGCTCTGGCTCACAGGCCAGCGCCATCGCGATCATCACACGCTGTTGCTGGCCGCCAGAAAGCTCATGCGGATAGGCATTGAACCGATAGGCGGGGTCCGAGATTCCAACCTCTTCAAAGAGCGCGATCGTCTTCGCTTGTGCGTCTTTACGCGACATCTGACGATGGACACGCAACATCTCAGCGACCTGATAGCCCACAGAGTAGACCGGGTTCAGAGAGGTCATCGGGTCCTGAAACACCATGGTCATGCGATTGCCGCGATAGGGGTTTATCAGGCGCCCCTGATCTGAGAGAAGCGATGTTCCCTTAAACCGAAGTGACTGTGCGGACACCCGGGCACTGCGCTCAGGCAAAAGCCCCATCACTGCGAGCGCAGAAACAGACTTCCCGCTTCCGGACTCCCCCACCAGCGCAACCGTGGTTTCTGGCTCCACCTGAAAAGAGACATCCTTCACCGCCTGGACCATCTGGCCTGCGCCCGAACGAAATGCGACGGTCAGCTGTCGAACGTCTAAAAGAGGAACCTTATTAGTCATGGGTTAACCTCGGATCAAGTGCATCGCGAATGGAGTCGGTGAGCATGGATAGTGCAGTCACAAAAATGCCCATTGCCAGTGTTGCGGAAACGAGCTGCCACCATTTGCCAAGAATAAGATCGTTCTGCGCTTCATTGAGCATCGTGCCCCAAGAGACACCATCTACGGGAACGCCAAGACCCAGGAATGACAAAATGACTTCCGCTTTGATACAGGCCACGGTCAGAAGAGAAAATTGAACCAGAACCAAGTGGCTGACATTGGGAAGAATATGAACCAGCATACGACGCATACTGGAAGCGCCGATTGCCTGCGCACCACGGACGTACTCACGATCGCGATGCTTCAGGTATTCCGCTCTAACAAGACGGTAGACGCCCGTCCATCCAGTAAGCCCGAGAATAATCACGACGGACAAAAGCCCACGGCCGCCAAGGACTGCGGCAATGGCCAGAATCAACAGGATCCCCGGAATAGCGGTAAACACGTTATAGAACCAGTTTCCAAGATCATCGATCTTGCCACCGAACCAGCCCGTCACCGCACCCAGAGCGGTCCCAATGACCGTCGCAAGTAATGCAGCAGTCAGGCCAACCAAGATACTCGTCTCAGCGCCCTTGATCGTCTTGCTCACGATGTCACGGCCCCACTTATCAGCACCTAACGGGAGCGTCAACGCACGCTCGACCGTCGTTTGTTGCTCACGGTCGCCCAGAGTCGCCTTTGCTGCAGCAAGCTCCTCGGCAATGGGATCTGCGATCTCGGTCACCGTCGGTTCGCCCTCAGGAAGCACGTATTCGGGCTTGTAGGTCTGCCCGAGTAAAGGTCTTCCTTCAGCGGTAAACGATGGCGGCGCATGACCGACCGCAACGGATTCATCCCACTTGCTGGCGAGCAACTCCAGCGCGGTCAACAGCACAATAACAAGGCTGAACGCGACGATGATGGCCGATGCCATGCCCACCCGATCAGAGCGGAAGCGACGAAAGGCCAGTCGCCAGAGTCCTTCAGAATGTGTCATCGCAGCTGCACCCTTGGATCCGCATATCGATAGAGCAGATCCCCCAATAAGTTAAAGACCATGGATGCCACGGCAACTACCAAGGTCACGGCCTTGATCACAGGAAAATCACTTCGCTCAACCGCAAGAATCACCTCGCGCCCGATCCCCGGGATTCCAAAGAAACGCTCCAACAGAAATGCCCCCAGAAGAAGCCCCGGAAGGTTCACGATGACAAACGTGATCACGGGTACCAAGGCGTTACGAAAGACATGAACAAACAAGACACGTGAATTACTTAAGCCCTTAGCCCTAGCGGTTCGCACGTAATCCTGATCAATCTCTTCCACAACAAAACTTCGGAACAGGCGAATATTTGGCGCAAGGCTGACGATTAAGCCCAGCAGAATAGGAAGTGGTGCATAGACCAACAGATTCTGGGTCAGGCTTGTACCCCAGCCTTGAACCGGGAACCAGCCCAGGCGATAAGCAAGAAAGTACTGCCCGAGAATAATGAAGACCAGAATACTGATGGACATGCCCACGGTACAGGCAACCATCACGGAACGATCAAGCAGTCCGCCACGAACCCACGAGATCCAAATGGCAACGACGACCGCGATAATGGTCTCGATGATCAAGAGCGGCACAACCACTGTTAGCGATGCAGGGATCCGGGTTGCCAGCATCCGACTCACCGGTTCGCCCGTCGTCCAGCTCGTTCCAAAATCAAAAGTCAGGGCCTGTTTCACAAAAATCCACAACTGGACATAGATCGGCTGATCAAGCCCCAGCTCCCGGCGAATACTTTCGATCTGAGCCTTGTCTGCCACCAGACCGGCAATCACGTAGGAAGGGTCACCCCCCACCCAGTTAAACAAGAAAAAGATCAGCAGGATCACCCCCGCCAGGGTTGGAATCATCTGCCAAAGGCGACGAACGATGTATCCGCTCATTTGGTGGCTCCCGTTGCTTTGGGCTTCTTATCGAGGTCAATGTCCAGATACATCCAATCAGACAAGACAAAAGTATTGCGTCGATATCCGACCACCCACGGCTGACTAATCCGAGTCGACACGGTTGAGGCAGATAGCAACATGGCGCCATTGGTCTCCACAAGCCGAAGCATGTTACGAATCGCCTGCATCCGTTCTGGGCCATCATCAATCCGACGGATCAGTCGGAAGAGACGATCGTATTCTTGACTCTCAAAACAAGCGTAGTTGTTCTGACCAATCGCACCCGAGTAGAGAATTTTCATCGCGTACTCAGCATCAAATCCACCGGTCCATCCCAGACCCCAGGAAGAGATGCCGCACTGCTTGCCCTGCTTGAGCATCTCCGGGAATCGATCTTTCTTGATCTGCAGGCGGATACCAATCCGGTCCATCGACTTCTTCCAGAGCTCATCACGCTCCCGGTCCAACGTGGAGGTCGATGAATAAATCGTGAAAATCAAAGGGCTTCCATCTGGGTTGTAGCGCCAGCCATCGCGACCACGTTTATAGCCGAACTGATCCAGCAAGGCGTTTGAAAGCGCTGGATCAAATCGATTCAGACTGCGGTAATTCGGATCATGTCCACGCCCAACCGACGACACAAGCTGCTCCGCACGAACGGCCTGCCCCTGTCGAATCGTTCGAATTTCCTCGTCCGTATCAAACGCCATAATGATCGCGCGTCGAAGCGCAATCTTTTCTTTGGTGTATCCGCCGATCACGGGGTCCCGCAGATTAAAAAACTGAAATCGAATGTCAGCCTCTTTCGCGCGATACATCTGAATGCCACGAGCCTGAAAATCGGGTTTGAGCTCATTCTTGGGTGTGAGTGCCTGACTGATGAAAGGCGTTGGCACTCCTAAGACATCGAGCGCGCCAGAGTTAAAAGCCAGCCACAACGACTGTGGCTCTTCGATGATGCTGATCTCGACACGGCCGATCTGAGGCATCTTTCGGCCACGCATCTGCTCGGCAATCTTTTGGTCCTGTTCCTGACCGGGTGAGGCCTCGAAATTCCAGACGAACCCCGGGTAGTAGGGATTGGCCGTCAGAATGATTTTTGATCCACGCACCCACTCCTGAAGTCGGTATGGCCCCGTCCCCACCGGGTGCGCCATCATATTTTCAAAGCCGTAATGCTCAACCACCTCTTGTGCCACGCCACTGAAGTAGGCACTCGAAATGAGATACAAAAAGTTGGTATCTGGCTCGTTAAGTCGAATCTTCAGCGTGTACTGATCAACCGCCTGAAGCCCTTCAATGGGTTTTGAGTAGTCAAACTTGCCGCCATTGGCAATCGCTTCTTCGTGTGCCTTTCGAAAGCCCACGATTCGGTCCGCCATATCAGCGAACTGTGGGGATCGGCTTCGCGGATCGGCGTGACGCTTAAATCCGTAGACAAAGTCTTCCGCGCGCAGCTCTCTCTTTT
>JBDLRA010000078.1:0-6377 GCA_039800285.1 Pseudomonadota bacterium | reverse complement strand
TCACAATCGTGTAGCCCCAGACATAGTCCATGGCGTCGGCCTCAGAGATGCCTTTGCCCTTGCGGCCAATAATCACCGCGAGCTCTGCTTCGTAATCGATCGCCTCGGAGACCCCCTTGGGCACAAGGATGGCGTCGCCCGTGGCCACCACGCACTCGGGGACCTTAGAGAAGATGATCGGGTCGCTCGGTACATCATCGCCGGGCTTGGCGGCGCTGCTATCAAATCCGCTCTGGGCGAATTCTTTGGCGTGCTCAAAGTAGTTTTTGCCGACACAGAAGATGTTGCGGGCGGGTCGCGGAATTGGCGCGAGCAGCACCACGTCCTTTGTGGCGTGCGTCCCCTTCACTGCCGGCAGGGCGTGGCCCTGGGCCTGCAAGGTCACAATAGCGGCAACGCCCTGCTGGGCAAGGGCCTGGGGCAGGTCAAGCTGCTGGATCGAGGCGCCGTCATCGGAGACAATGCCCACCTGGACATCATGAGAAGATGTGCTGGTTTTAAATGCTGCAAATTTCATAGTGGCCTACACTCAAAAGGTCAAAACCGTAGTGTAGTGACCCCAACATTTTTTTGCTCAGGAGGCTTCATGTTGAAAACAACCCTTTCGCAGGCAACCCGATTCGCAGTCGGTGCTGTTATGGCATCCGGGCTTATGGTGACGGCCGCAGCGCCCGTTGCCGCCCAGGAATTCCCCGCACGTCCCATCACGATGATCGTTCCGTTTCCTCCGGGCGGTGTGGCTGACACCGTGGGCCGTCCCATGGCTGAGGCGCTTGGTCGTGCGCTCAAGCAGTCGGTCGTGGTTGAGAACAAAGCGGGCGCAGGTGGTGGCATCGGTTTTGCGCATGTCGCGAAGGCCAAACCGGATGGCTATACCATCCTGATGGCACTCTCCTCGGTGTCGATCATTCCTGAGGCAGACCGCATTCTAGGCAGATCACCGTCCTATGAACTGAATCAGTTAAAGCCGATCGCGCGCATCACGGCAGACCCGACCGTTCTGGTCGTGCGTTCTGACACACCGTGGAAGACTTACAAGGACTTCGTGGCGGACATGCGCAAGAACCCCGCTAAATTTAACTATGGTTCGTCTGGCAACTACGGCACGATGCACGTGCCCATGGAAATGTTGAAGGCACAAGAAAAGTTTGCGATTACGCATATCCCGTATACCGGCGCAGGCCCAGCCATTGTTGGTCTTCTCGGGAATCAGGTAGATGCATTGGCGACCGGCCCGGCATCGATCGTGAACCATATCAAGTCTGGTCGCGTTCGCGCGCTCGCCCACTGGGGTGAGGGGCGCTTAGCCGCATTGCCGGATGTACCGAGCTTCAAAGAGCTTGGGATTAAGGCCGAGTTCGCGCAGTGGGCGGGCATTTTTGTTCCTGCAGGAACCCCTGATGCGGTCGTGAACAAACTGCGTGAGGCTGCTAAGGCCGCCGCAAACGACGCGAAGGTCAAGCAGGCCATTGGTGGCTCTGGTAGCCCGATTCAGTTCCTCGATGCACCTGACTTCCAGAAGTACGTCGACGCAGACGCTAAGAAGCTTGCAGAAGTTGTGAAGACCATCGGTAAGGTTCAGTAATCATGATTGGCACCCCTCTTTCGTCAAATGCAACACGAGTCATGATGCTCGGCTCTGGTGAGCTGGGGAAAGAGGTGGTGATCGCCTTGCAACGGCTGGGCGTAGAGGTGATTGCAGTCGATCGCTATCCCAATGCGCCCGCCCATCAGGTTGCGCATCGATCCCATGTGATCGATATGACCGATGCAGCCGCATTAAAACGACTGATTGAACAGGAATTGCCGCACCTGGTGGTGCCAGAGATTGAGGCTATTGCGACACCGCCGTTGGTAGAGCTGGAGCAGCAGGGCAAAGCCACGGTGATCCCGACGGCACGTGCAGCGTTTCTCACCATGAACCGTGAAGGCATTCGACGCCTTGCTGCGGAGGATCTCAGGCTACCAACCTCCCCCTATCGATTTGCATCGAGCCTTGCAGAGCTGCAGGCGGCCTGTGATGCGGTGGGCTATCCCTGCTTCGTGAAACCAGTGATGTCCTCATCCGGGAAAGGCCAGTCGAAACTAAAATCTGCCGCTGATGTTGCCGCCGCCTGGGATTACGCCCAGTCCTCGGGTCGTGTGGCGAATGCTCGAGTGATCGCAGAAGGCATGATTGATTTTGATTTTGAGATCACACAGCTCACCGTGCGTGCACTCGGCGCCGATGGCAAGCCAGAAACCCATTTCTGTGCACCGATTGGTCATGTGCAGGTCGACGGGGACTATGTCGAATCCTGGCAGCCTCAGGCCATGACAGCGCTTGCGCTTGAGCGGGCGCGTGAGATTGCTGCCAAGGTCACAGAGAACCTGGGTGGGCTAGGAATTTTTGGCGTTGAGTTGTTTGTAAAAGGCGATCAGGTCTGGTTTTCTGAAGTCAGTCCTCGTCCGCATGACACAGGCATGGTCACCATGGCCACCCAGGCCCAGAATGAGTTCGAGCTGCATGCCCGAGCGATTCTTGGGCTACCTGTCGACACCACGTTGCGTAATCCCGGTGCCTCTGCTGTGATCTATGGCGGGGTTGACGCGAAAGGGATCGGCTTTGTTGGTGTTGACGAAGCCTTACGCGTTCACGGCACGGATATTCGACTCTTTGGCAAACCTGAATCGTTTAAGAAACGACGCATGGGTGTTGCGCTAGCGAGCGGCAAGGACACGGATCAGGCGCGAGAGCGGGCCAAGCAGGCCGCTGCGCTGGTTCGGCCCGTAACCGACTGACGAAGATCGTCCGCCGCTTATCAGCGAATGACGTTATTTAAACTTTAGCTCGTCTTTGGCAAGCGACTCGGCAAGACCGGTATAGCTTGCTGGCGTCATGGCCATCAGCCGTGCCTTATCGGCAGCGGGAAGATCAAGGCTACTGATAAACGATCGCATGGTGGATTCGGTCATGCCCTGGCCACGCGTCAGCGCTTTCAATTGCTCGTAAGGCTGGGGCAGTCCATAGCGACGCATCACGGTCTGGATCGGTTCTGCCAGCACTTCCCAGGCCTGGTCGAGATCTTGTTCGAGTCGTGTGGCGTTGATCTCTAGTTTTCCAAGTCCCTTCAGGCAGGACTCATACGCCAAGAGGCTGTGACCAAGGGCAACGCCAAGATTCCTTAATACAGTGGAATCTGTGAGGTCTCGCTGCCAGCGCGAGATGGGTAGCTTATCGCTTAGGTGACGCAATAGCGCATTGGCAATCCCCAGATTGCCCTCTGCATTTTCGAAGTCGATGGGATTGACCTTATGCGGCATGGTCGATGATCCGACTTCGCCCTCTTTTAGGCGCTGCTTAAAGTAGCCTAGCGAGATGTAACCCCACAGGTCCCGCGACAGGTCGATGACAATGGTGTTGAACCGGGCGATGGCATCGAAGTACTGGGCCATCCAGTCATGCGGCTCAATCTGAATCGTGTGGCTATTGAATTCCACGCCAAGGCCTTCCACAACCCGCTTAGAAAATGCTGGCCAATCGATATCCGGCGCAGCAGACAAATGGGCGTTGTAGTTGCCGACAGCACCGTTCATCTTGGCGCGTGGCTGAATTGCAAGAAACGCGTCGCGTGCAATTCGCAGGCGCTGGCGCACGTTAGCAATCTCTTTGCCCAAGGTGGTGGGCGATGCGGTCTGGCCGTGTGTGCGTGAGAGCATGGATAACCCGGCGGTTGCAGAGATGAGTTCGCCGAGTCGATCAATAGTCTTTTGCATTGCTGGCGCAATGGCCTGGCTTCTCGCCCGTGCCAGCATCAGCGCGTGCGAGGTGTTGTTGATGTCCTCTGACGTACAAGCGAAGTGAATAAACTCCGCTGCCGCCGATAGCTCAGGCAGTGCTTTTTCTGCTGCGGCTTTTTCCTTTAACCAATACTCCACGGCTTTGACGTCATGGTTGGTGGTTGCCTCAATTGTCTTAATACGAGCGGCGTCTGCTGCAGAAAATTCGGCAACCCACTGTCCAAGCCGCTTGCGCGCCTGCGCAGAAAAGGCCGGAAGCTCTGTCATCCCCAGGTCAGATAGGCCAATCAGCCAGGCAATCTCGACCTCCACCCGGTGCTTCATAAAGCCCGCCTCTGAGAGCAGCGGTCGAAGGCCTGTGACCTTGTCGGCATAGCGGCCATCCAGCGGGGATAGGGCGGTGAGGGCATCGAGCTGGGACATGGCGGGGGTAACGGACACGGTAGGTTCCCTAAAGGTTAGAGGGGGTTGTAGGGGGGGGGGTAGCAGGCGGTTGGCAAGGGTTTTCATTTTATACTTCATGCCCTGTCATTATTTTCGGCGACCCCTATGAAACTGATCGGCTCATTGACTAGTCCCTATGTGCGCAAGGTGCGTGTTGCCTTGGCGGAAAAAAAGGTTGAGTGTGAATTTGTCGTTGAGAACGTTCACGCACCGGACACGACGATCAGCCAGTCCAACCCACTGGGCAAGATCCCGGTGCTGGTTTTGGATGACAACACCTGCGTCTATGACTCGCGCGTGATCGTGGAGTACCTGGACTCACGAGCCCCCAATCATCGACTCATTCCTGATGCCGGCCGTGAGCGGACCGAGGTAAAAGTCTGGGAAGCCCTTTGCGACGGCATGCAGGACGCAGCGATCGCCATCGTCATGGAAAACAAGCGTCCCGAGGCACTACGCAGTCAGGAATGGATTGACCGCCAGATGAAGAAGGTCAATAACGCGGTAGCGGCCATGTCGCGCAACCTGGGCAAGAACCCCTGGGCGCATGGCAAGTCGTTCTCGCTGGCAGATATCTCGGTAGGGGTTGCACTTGGCTACCTGTTGCTACGCTTCCCAGATCTTGATTGGAAGACAACCTATCCAAATCTTCAGGTCCACTACGACAAGTTGATGGAGCGTCAGTCCTTTAGGGATACAGTTCCCGTCGTTTAATCCGTAGTGGCTTAAGTCGCAATAGCTTAAGCCGCAATAATGCCGCCGCCCAGACAGACTGGGCCGCGGTAGACCACTGCAGACTGCCCGGGGGTCACGGCCCACTGGGCCTCATCAAAATCAAGCGCAAACGTCGCCGCATCCGGTGCCCGCAGATGACAGGCTGCATCGGGCTGTCGATAACGCGTCTTTGCAGACAACTGACCGTCGTCTTCTGGTGCGCTGCCACTGACCCAGGAGGCATCGATGGCTGAGAGCGCGTGAGAAAGCAGTCCTGGCGCATCGTGTCCTTGATCGACGATCAGGGTATTGGCTGCAAGATCTTTCTCAATCACAAACCAGGGGCTTCCATCGCCCGCCTTATCGCCGCCAATGCCCAGTCCTTTGCGCTGCCCAAGGGTGTAAAACGCAAGGCCCATATGCTGCCCAACAACGCGACCAGAGGGGGTTTTCATGGGTCCCGGGCTCGTTGGCAGATAGCGATTTAAGAATTCTCGAAACGGACGCTCCCCGATAAAGCAGATGCCGGTAGAGTCTTTTTTTGCCGCATTCGGAAGACCGATGGACTTAGCGATCTCGCGCACCTTTGTCTTGGGAAGATCACCGATCGGAAAGATCGTGCGGGCAAGCTGGGCCTGGTTGAGGCGATGCAAAAAGTAGGTCTGATCCTTGCTCGCGTCAGCAGCACGAATCAACGAAAAGGTTCCCTGTGATGTGAGCTGTAACTGGGCATAGTGACCTGTGGCAATGCAGTCCGCGCCGGTTGCCATGGCATGGTCTAGAAACGCCTTGAACTTGATCTCGGCGTTACACAGGACATCCGGATTCGGGGTGCGTCCCGCCTGATATTCCCGAAGAAAATCGGCAAAGACCCGATCTTTGTATTCGGCTGCAAAGTTCACGGCTTGTATGTCAATACCAATCGTTTCTGCAGCGGCGACGGCATCCAGAAAGTCTTGACGTGTTGAGCAGTACTCATCGTCGTCTTCGTCTTCCCAGTTCTTCATAAAGAGGCCAATGACCTCAAGGCCGGCCTCTTTTAGCCGCCATGCGGTGACAGAAGAATCGACCCCGCCCGACATGCCCACCACGACCCGTTTGCGGCCTTGTAGTGGGGCTTTCCAGTCAAGAATAGGGTGGTTCAGCATAGCCCCTGATTCTACTGCCGCAGCGCGAAAAAGCCGTTTGTCGGGTAGCATTGTGCCTATCCACCAAAACCACAAATAGGGGAGTCCGAAGCGTGCGTATTGGCGTTCCCAAAGAGTCGCTGGCGGGTGAGACCCGGGTTGCAGCGACTCCCGAAACCGTAAAGAAATTTGTAGCCCAGGGCCATACCGTCCTGATCGCTGCTGGCGCAGGCCAGTTGGCCAACTTTCCTGACGATGCCTATGTGGCAGTCGGAGCGACGATTGGGTCGCAGGCCGACGCACTCGCGGCAG
>JBDLRA010000077.1:0-10313 GCA_039800285.1 Pseudomonadota bacterium | reverse complement strand
TGCCGAGGCAGATCCAACCTTCGACATTGAAGGCGTAGATGCTGCGCATAAGGCGACCATCATGTCTGCGATTGCCTTTGGCATTCCTGTGCAATTTGATAAGGCGCATATCGAGGGGATTTCAAAACTCCAGGCGAAGGATATCGCCTACGCAGAGCAGTTTGGATATCGGATCAAGCTGTTAGGAATTACCAAGCGACACGCGAAGGGTGTTGAGCTTCGGGTGCATCCGACGCTGATTTCTGCAAAGAAGCTGATTGCGAATGTGGAAGGCGCAATGAACGCCGTTTGGGTAAAAGGCGATGCTGTTGGGCACACGATGTATTACGGTAAAGGTGCTGGGGCAGAGCCGACAGCCAGTGCGGTCGTGGCGGACCTGGTGGATGTTGCGCGCATGATGGCAGTAGATCCTGCGCACCGTGTGCCGTATCTGGCATTTCAGCCTGATCAGATGGTGCCGCTGGCGGTGGTGCCGATGGATGAGATTGAGTCGTCCTACTACCTGCGCCTTCGTGTGAAAGATCAGCCAGGCGTGCTTGCTGACATCACCCGCGTGCTGGCCGATGGTGGGATCTCGATTGACGCCTTCTTTCAGCGCGAACCGGAAGAAGGGGATCAGGAAGTGGATGTCATTCTGCTGACGCATCTTTGTCAGGAGCGCGCGATGCGTCAGGCGATCTCACGGATCGAGGCGCTGCCCACAGTGACGTCTGAAGCAGTCATGCTTCGGCTCGAGTCGTTCTCATAAAGGATCATTGCGTGGCACTTCAGTACCGCTCGACACGAGGCAGTGGTTCTACTGCCCACATGGGATCTTTTCAGGAGATCTTGCTGGAAGGACTCGCCCAAGACGGCGGACTCGCAATGCCTGAAGCACTGCCTGCGATTGATCGGGAGATGTTGTCTCGACTGGCCGGCTTAGCTTACCCCGCGCTTGCCGCGGAGATTATTGGTCGTTTTGCGGACGACATTGACCCATCCGTGATCGCACAACTGACGGCGCGTGCTTATACCCAGGAAAAGTTTGGCAGTGCAGAGATTGCGCCGTTGACACCCTTAGGGGTCGAGAACGGTGCGCCACTGGCAATTCTTGAGCTCTCCAACGGTCCGACCTTGGCCTTTAAAGATATGGCCATGCAGATGCTTGGCGAACTTTTTCAGTACGTGCTGACCCAGCGCGGAGAGACCTTGAATATTCTCGGCGCGACATCCGGTGATACGGGGAGCGCTGCCGAATACGCCATGCGCGATAAGCAGGCCGTATCCGTCTTCATGCTCTCGCCGCAGGGACGAATGAGTGCCTTTCAGCGGGCGCAGATGTATTCGTTACAGGAACCGAATATTCATAATCTGGCGGTTTCTGGTGTGTTTGATGACTGCCAGGATATGGTGAAGGCGGTCTCTGCGGATCTGAACTTTAAGGCCCGCTGGCGAATTGGCACTGTGAATTCGATTAACTGGGCGCGCATCATGTCCCAGGTGGTCTATTACTTTAAGGGTTACTTTGCTTCCGTAAAGGCCTATGGGTTGTCACTCGGAGATCCGGTCTCTTTCTCGGTACCGTCTGGAAACTTTGGAAACGTCTTCTCGGGCTATATGGCCAAGTCGATGGGGCTACCGATTCATCGGCTCGTCGTGGCGACGAATGAAAATGACGTTTTGGACGAGTTCTTCCGCACCGGGCTTTATCGCGTTCGGGGATCGAAGGAGACCTTTCAGACGTCTAGCCCATCGATGGATATTTCCAAGGCGTCTAACTTCGAACGATTTGTGTACCTCATGCTAGGTGCCGACGGGGCAGCCTGTGCTGCGTTGTGGAAACAATTGGCCGAGACGGGGCAGTTCACCTTGTCCGGTGGGGCTTGGTCGCATGTCGCTGCCAGCGGTCTGGTCTCTGGAAAGAGCACGCATCAGAACCGACTGGACGTGATTCGGGATCTCGATGCACGGTACGGGCGCGTTGTCGATCCACATACAGCCGATGGCTTGTTTGTCGGCCGTCAGCACCTAGATGCCGGCGTGCCAATGATCTGCCTTGAGACCGCACTGCCTGCGAAGTTCGCCGAGACGATCGAAGAGGCGCTGGGGCGCAAGGCGCCGCGGCCCGCTGGGCTTGAGAGCCTAGAGTCGTTGCCGCAGCGTGTAAAAAATATCGACCAGGATGTCGAGGGACTCAAGCGGTTTATCGAGACCCACGCATTGCAATGAAATCCTTTGATGAAACGCTCGCGATGCTGCTGTCCGCTGCGCGCGGGCAGGCTCGTCGTCCCACCATTGCACTAGACCTAGCCGATTCGCTGGGTCGAATTGCTGCGCAACCTGTTACGTCGGCTATCGATGTCCCTGCCTATGACAATAGCCAGATGGATGGCTATGCCGGCAGGGTTACAGAGATGAATCTTTCTTCTGACCCGTTACCGGTGAGCCAGAGGATTCCTGCGGGACATCCAGGCCTGCCGCTGGCCCCTGGAACAGTCGCACGAATCTTCACCGGCGCCCCCATTCCAGAAGGGGCGAATGCGGTCATCATGCAGGAACAGGCGGTTGTCTCGGAGGATGGCCGCGTTCGATTTACAGCGCCTGCAGAGCCCGGACAGAACATTCGTCCCCGTGCCGGAGATATCAAGCAGGGGCAGATGGTTGTTCAGGCAGGGCGCAGACTTTCTGCGGCTGATCTCGGGTTGTGCGCCTCGATTGGGGTGGGGAGACTCGAGGTGGTCGAGCCCCTGACGGTGGGCGTGTTTTCGTCCGGTGATGAGATTCGTCAGCCCGGTGAGACACTCGCCCCGGGGCAGATCTATGACAGTAATCGGCCGATGATCCTTGGGCTTGCGAAAAGCCTTGGATGTCGCGTGATTGATCTTGGTTGTCTCCCGGATCATGCAGCAGTCACGCGCGAGAAACTTTCGCAGGCAGCCACATCATGCGATCTGATCATCACCTGTGGTGGCGTGTCGGTGGGCGAGGAAGATCACATCAAGGCGGCGGTGTCCGAACTTGGATCGCTTGATCTCTGGAAGATCGCCATCAAACCTGGAAAGCCCTTCGCCTTTGGTCATATCGATCAAGCGGTGTTTATGGGGCTACCCGGTAATCCCGTGGCCGCATGGGTCACCTTTGTGATGCTGGTTCGACCTTACATTCTTGCGGCCTGTGGCGTGACCCATACGGATCCGCAGAGTGTTCACCTGCTAGCTGATTTTGATTGGCCTAAACCCGATGCGCGTCAGGAGTACCTGCGGGGGTGGGTTAACGCACGCGGCTGCCTTGAGATTCATGCACGTCAGAATTCGGGTGTCTTGTCGTCTGTGACGGAGTGCGAAGGATTGATCGAGATTCCAGCCGGAACACCTCATTCGAGGGGCAAGCTTTTGCGATTTATTCCTTACAGTGCCTTGGTCTAGGAGACACTGTGCAGATACGACTTCGACTCTTTGCCTCGCTTCGAGAACTCACCCAGTGGGATGATCAGTGGCTTGAGATCCCTGCGGATCAGCTGACGCTTGCAGAACTTCGCAACCAGTTATCCGCCCGTGGAGAGGCCTGGTCTGCTGCGCTCGATCCTTCGCGTGCGATCCGAGGTGCAATCAATCAGAGCATGGCAAAAGACACAGACATTGTTCGCGATGGCGATGAAGTGGCATTTTTCCCCCCTGTAACCGGAGGCTAGCGTTGACCTTTCGCGTGCAGATTCAGACGGAGCCGTTTGACGTAGGGCAGAGCCTGAAAGCCTTGCGAACAAGGCCTGACGGCACTTGGGATACGCGCGTGGGGGCCGTGGCCAGTTTTGTCGGCACGGTTCGTGATCTCAATGAAGGAGATCGCGTGTCTCGGTTGGTACTTGAGCACTACCCGGGGATGACAGAGTCCAGCATCCAGGCCATCTTAGAAGAGGCATCAAACCGTTGGCCGATTTTTAACGCATTGGTGATTCATCGGATAGGCCCTCTCGCGCCGGCCGACGAAATTGTCTTTGTCGGGGTGACCAGTGCACATCGAGAGGCAGCCCTTGAAGCCTGTGCCTTCGTCATGGATTTCCTGAAATCAAAGGCACCGTTCTGGAAAAAGGAATCGATCCCTGATGGCGACCGATGGGTTGAAGCCCGCGATAAAGACGAGCAGGCACTAAAGCGTTGGCAAGACTAATCGCTGCTCTGGTTTAAAGGGCGTACGACTCTCGAGTTCTTCAACGGTCTGAGCGATCCCTTGTGATTCACGCTCAAGAAAACGACTCACGGCCTCTCGGAATCGTGGCTCTCTCAGATAGTGTGCAGAGTTTGTCGTAACGGGTGTGAAGCCACGGGCAAGCTTATGCGCCCCTTGGGCGCCCCCTTCAAAGCGCGTGATCCCATTGCGAATCGCCCAGTCGATAGGCGTGTAATAGGCGACTTCAAAGTGCAGACAGTCGATCCGCTCGAGCGCGCCCCAATAACGACCGTAGGCGACGCCGCGGTCATGCAGCAGTAGCGCACTGGCGATTGGTTTGTCGTGTCGTGTTGCGATACAGAGCGCGAGCTGATTCTTCATGGCACTGGCCAGTCGAAGGAAAAACGCCAGATTGAGGTAGGGAGTGGAGAGATGCTCATCGTAGGTCTGTCGATAGCATTCAAAGAAAAATGCCAAGTCTTCTTCGGTGATCTCATCGCCGGTTTTGACCGCGCAGGTGACGTGCGCATCGCGCACTTTTCGGCGTTCTGCCTTGATCTTCTTCCGCTTTGGCTGGGTCAGGCTTGCCAGGTAGTCGTCAAAGTCTTGAAAGCCACGGTTGTGCCAATGAAACTGGATCGCCTGACGGGTGAGCCATCCTTTCGATTGGGCGTTGCTTAAGTCTTTCGCATCGGGAAAGAGAATATGCGCTGATGAGCATTGCGTCGCCTCGAGAAGATCCGTGATGCCCACGAGGAGTTCGTCTCGCGCTGCGTCACTGTCGGCAAGTAGTCGCGACCCAGGAATCGGTGAGAAGGGGCTTGCGATCAGAAGCTTTGGAAAGTAGCGAAAGCCGGCCCGCTCGTAGGCGTCGGCCCAGGCCCAGTCAAAGACATACTCGCCGTAAGAATGGCCTTTTGCATAAAGCGGTGCGGCGCCGATCAGCGACCCGCGATCGTCAGTGACGGTCACCGGTAGAGGCTGCCAGCCGGTCTCGCTGGTGGTGCAGCCACTGGCTTCAAGGGCGTGCAGAAACTCCCAGCGAAGAAATGGCGTGGGCTCATCCTGCCGGTCGAGAAGGGCATTCCAGGCCTGCGCAGGGATTTCTTCAAAGGACGGATGCTGCTGAAAAGGCATAGCCGGCAGTGTAAGGGGGCCCTTGAATTTGGGTGAAATACCCCCAATCTCCTCGTTATCCGTTGCTGCCCAGGGTGCTGGCGCAGCCAAAATCGAAAAGGAATTCAAGATGAGAACCGATAAGCTAACCACCGCCTTCCAGCAGGCCCTTGCCGATGCGCAGAGCATTGCGGTGGGCTCCGATAGCCCGACCATTGAGCCTCTCCATCTGCTCTCCGCCTTGCTCCAGCAGCAGGAGGGCACAACGCGATCACTGCTTGCTCGAGCTGGGGTGAATATCCAGAAGCTTGCGCAGTCCGTTGAGACAGCCCTTGATGCGCTTCCCAAAGTGGCAAAACCCGAGGGGCAGGTCACGGTCGGCTCAGAGCTCGTGAAGAGTCTGAACCTCACCGATCGCGAGGCCCAAAAACGTGGTGATCAGTTTGTTGCGAGCGAGCTCTTTTTGCTCGTTCTTGCCGATGACAAGGGCGTGGCAGGTCGTCTGCTGCGAGAGGCGGGCCTTACCCGTAAGAACCTTGAGCTCGCCGTGGATGCCGTCCGAGGCGGTGCATCCGTCCAATCGGCAGAGGCGGAAGGGCAGCGGGAATCGCTGAAGAAGTACACGATTGATCTGACCGAACGCGCGGCCCGCGGAAAGCTGGATCCAGTCATCGGTCGGGATGACGAGATTCGTCGTTGTATTCAGATTCTTCAGCGACGCACAAAAAACAATCCCGTATTGATTGGTGAGCCCGGTGTCGGAAAGACTGCGATTGTTGAGGGGCTTGCCCAGCGAATCGTCAATGGCGAGGTGCCCGAGGGGCTGAAAGGAAAGTCGGTTCTCACACTCGATATGGCGGCCCTTCTTGCGGGCGCTAAGTATCGCGGGGAGTTCGAAGAGCGACTCAAGGCGGTGTTGAAAGATATTGCGCTGATGGCCGAAACCAGTCCCGCAGGCCACCCGATTGTGTTTATCGATGAGATTCACACCATGGTCGGTGCCGGTAAGGCAGAGGGGGCGATGGATGCAGGCAATATGCTGAAGCCCGCACTCTCGCGCGGAGAGCTGCACTGCATCGGCGCCACAACGCTCGACGAGTATCGCAAGTACATTGAAAAAGACGCAGCGCTTGAGCGTCGTTTCCAAAAGGTACTGGTCGGTGAGCCAACGGTGGAGGCGACGATTGCGATCCTGCGGGGACTGCAGGAACGATATGAGCTGCACCACGGTGTCGATATTACGGACCCAGCGATTGTTGCTGCCGCAGAGCTTTCTAATCGGTACATCACGGATCGATTCCTGCCGGATAAGGCGATTGACCTGATCGATGAGGCCGCCTCGCGCATCAAAATGGAGATCGATTCCAAGCCCGAGGCAATGGATAAGCTTGACCGTCGTCTGATTCAGTTAAAGATTGAGCGTGAAGCCGTACGCAAAGAAAAGGATGAGGCATCGAAGAAGCGCTTTGAGCTTCTTGAGCAGGAGATCGCACGCCTTGAGCGTGAGCTCACCGACCTTGAGGAAGTCTGGAAAGCGGAAAAAGCTGCTGTCCAAGGGTCTCAGTCCATCAAAGAAGAAATCGAGAAGGTTCGGCACGAGATTGATGCGCATACCCGTAAAGGAGACTGGCAGAAAGTCTCGGAGCTTCAATATGGTCGACTTCCTGAGCTTGAGGCTCGCCTGAAGGCGGCCGATGCCAGCGCGCAAGGCGCAGAGAAAAAACCGCAACTACTTCGCACCCAGGTGGGTGCCGAGGAAATTGCAGAGGTGGTCTCGCGCGCGACTGGAATCCCCGTCTCCAAGATGATGACGGGTGAGCGTGAAAAACTGCTGGCGATGGAGGCGCACCTGCACAGTCGTGTGGTGGGCCAGAATCAGGCGGTCACGCTTGTATCGGATGCGATTCGCCGATCGCGTGCGGGTTTGTCAGATCCAAATAAACCGTATGGCTCGTTCTTGTTTCTTGGGCCTACCGGGGTCGGTAAGACAGAGCTTTGTAAGGCGCTTGCGCAGTTCCTCTTTGATTCGGAGGAGCACCTGGTTCGCATTGACATGAGTGAGTTCATGGAAAAGCACTCGGTTTCTCGGTTGATTGGTGCGCCCCCAGGGTACGTGGGTTACGAGGAAGGGGGCACCCTGACCGAGGCCGTCCGGCGTAAGCCCTACAGCGTGATTCTTCTCGACGAGGTCGAGAAGGCACACCCTGATGTCTTTAATGTGCTGCTGCAGGTGCTGGATGATGGTCGCCTCACGGATGGGCAGGGCCGCACGGTCGATTTTAGAAATACGGTTGTGGTGATGACCTCCAACCTGGGGTCGCATGAGATCCAACGGCTTGCTGACGCATCGGCAGAGGAGATCAAAGATGCGGTGATGGCCGAGGTCAAGGTCCACTTCCGTCCGGAGTTCATCAATCGTATCGATGAGATTGTGGTCTTCCATGGTCTGGGTCAGGCGCAGATTCGTGACATCGCCAAGATTCAATTGGCACGCCTGGAGTCGCGAGTTCGTGCGCACGACATGATGTTGGAGGTATCGGACGCGGCGCTCGATGAGATTGCGCGCGTGGGCTTTGATCCGCTCTTTGGGGCGCGACCCTTAAAGCGGGCTATTCAGAGTGCGATTGAAAATCCGGTCGCAAAACTGATCCTAGAAGGAAAGTTTGCTCCAGGAAGTGTGATTCCTGTCGACTGGAAGGATGGCCAGTTCCGCTTTGATCGCGTTGTGCACTAGACCGCAGCCCCCGCTTGCGGGGGTGGCGGTGATCTGGCACTTCAAACGATTCGTTTCACGGGGATGTAGACCAGGCGGGTGCCGGCTAGCTTGTCGTAAAGGCTCTGGGAGTCTTTATCGATCAGGCACCAAAGAAATCCGATTAGGCCGAGTGTGCTCGGGATTGCGATCAGCGCCCGAATCAGTGCCTGACGCGGTGTGACCGGCTCGCCATCTTTTGAATGGACCCGAAGCCCGAGGGTCTGCATCGGCAGCGTGCATCGATCCTTGCTCCAGCCCCAGACAAAATAGCCAACGATCGCAAGCAGCAGCGTGATCTGAAGTCCGAGACGCTTGATTTCGAGTCCGCTGGGATCAGCGCGATCGCTGAAATCAGTGATGAAGGAATACAGAAAGCTGATGAGCAGTAGTGGGCCAAAAAGCAGCAGTGACTCATAAACTGCGCCCATGAACCGTCGCCAGATGGTGGCACTCGGAATCTTATTGCCAGTGGTTGTGGGGGGTGAATCGTTCATTGCGCGATTATCGCGCGAATGGTTTTTCCGGCTGTCCGGCGAGCGCTGATCTCGGCCGCGAGGTGGGGTTACTCGACCCGCTCGGCGCAGGCTTGGGTTCTGCGCGTGCAATAGGAACTGGTGCGTCTGCTTCCGTTAGGCGCTGTTGGGCCTGTTCCATAAGGCGGCTGCGTTCTTGGTCCGAGAGTTTTTGATACTCGTTCCATTTCATGACCCGAACGTCTTCGGGCATGACCTGAACTAGGCTGTCGAAAACGGCCCGTGCCTGGCGTCGATCCGTCGCGGGCAGTGCGACCCACTCCTGCATGCGCTCCTGGGCAAGGGCTTGTTCTTCGTCAGACATGAGGTGGAAACGATCTGCGATCTTCAGCCACTTGCGGCGGCGCTCGTTTTCCATCTCTGGCCAATAACTTTCAAGAGGAGCGAGGGCATCTCGTTGCGCCATAGTGAGCTTTGACCATAGCGGTGTCTGGCCGGTGATCGAGCCAGGAAATAGGGACTCAAGGGACCAGAATTCGCGCATGGCATGGGTTGCTCTCGTCACCACCGGAAGAACGTTTTGTGCGTCGCTGGTGGTGGCTTCTTGTGAGGATTCGGGTTCCGAGTTGCCTTCCTGGAAGGCAAGAAAACCTGGATCCAGATAGGCCTGAACCGGGAGTCGATCAGTCATCATTTTCTGATCGATCGCAGCAAGCCGCCCAATATCGATGTCTTTGGAAATCACTTGAACCGCCTGCAGAGAGATCAGGACGGTGATCACTGAGGCAACCGAAAGCCCCAGCCCCCAACGCTGAGGACTGCTCTGAGGACGAAAAAGCGGGCGATGATGTTGACGTGTTGACGCCTGATGCACCGCCTTGTATCTGGCTTGGGCAAGTGCAGATTTGATGGATTCAGGCATGGCATCCTGATATCGACGCAGGCCTTGGCGAGATAAGTAGATGGGATCTCGTTCGTTCATCGGCTTTTCTCCGGACGAAGGTCAGACAGGGCCTCACTCAGTGCCTTCATCGCGCGTGAGCAGTGGGTTTTGACGCTCCCCTCGGAGCACCCCATCACTTGGGCTGTCTGCGAAATATCCATATCCTCCCAATAACGCAGAACAAAGGCCTGGCGTTGACGCAGGGGCAAATCGGACAGGGCCTGGTCGATTCGGTCGAGGGTTTGCTTGGTCTCCAGTTGGGCGTCTGGGTCCTGATCGCGCCGCTCAGCAAGATTTAGTGATGCCTCTTCAATTGGGGACGTGCCATCCTCCTCCGACTGGGGGGCCAGATCGCCGAATAGACTGACCCATGCACGCCGGACTTTCTGGCGTCGATGGTGATCAAGAATGGCGTTATTGAGGATGCGGTGAAAGAGCAGGGGCCAGTCTTCTGGCGGGTTGGCTGCGTATTTGTCGGCAAGCCTGAGCATGGCGTCTTGGACCAGATCCAGCGCCGTGGCCTGGTTATTAACGCTGAGCATCGCGATACGAAAGGCTCTGCCTTCGATTCCAGCGAGAAATTGGTCCAGAGCCTTCGGGTTCATACCAATATGTTAAATTAGCGGGCTTGACCTTGCCGGTACCGGCCCCACAAGGGACGGCAACGGCGATCCGTCAACTCAAAGCCCTTGTCGCAAGGTCTGTGTCGCTGGTCTCCCTGGTTTTATCGGAGGCGGGTGGCGCCGGCGGGCAAGGATCACTGGAACTTGATAGGACTTACAACTATGGAAATCACAGGCGCAGAGATCGTCGTGCGCTGCCTGCATGAAGAGCAGGTAGACCACATTTTTGGCTACCCCGGTGGAGCCGTCTTATACAT
>JBDLRA010000076.1:0-11429 GCA_039800285.1 Pseudomonadota bacterium | reverse complement strand
GTGCGAACGATGACCTCATCGTCTTCCGGGCGCGACCGAGAGGGCCGCATCTGAATCGCAGTATCGGAAACCTGGCGCACAGCGTCGGCATAAGTCAGCAGCAAAAGGCGACGAAACTCTGTCATGAGAACCTTATGTTGATCTGGTGTGGCCGAACGCCAGAAACGCCCAACAGCAAGCGCGGTCATGCGCTGAAAATTCACGTGCGGCATGATCCGACGATCGAGCAGCGAGTTAAGACGCTCGATATCACCTGTCTGCAATGTGCGATCAGCCTTCACTTCATCCAGCACGCCTGTGGCAATCGAACGAATCAATTCGTCAGCTGAACCAGCCGTCTGTGCCTGTGCTGCCAAAGGCACGACAAGCGCCAAGACCCAGGTCAGGCAGGCCAGGCGCAACGCAATCGCAAACTTTTTCAAGACAATCATTCCTTAATCTAGCTTCATCGGTCGCTGAGGAGGGTCGCCATCATAGACCTGACTGAGCCGGCGTGCGAGAAAGGCCTCGCGAACCGCAGAATATCGATCAAACGAGATGGCGGAGAGCGCGGCCTCCATGGACATAAATTCCACACGGCGATCCAGCGCCTTCACACCAAACGCAGCCATCCGGTCGCTGCTGCGAGGGATAACGGTCTCTGTCGTCGGGTCTACCGTCATGTCCAAGGCCGTGCCAATCGTGTCACGAATCGTGCTCGGACCCAGCAACGGCAAGACGAAATAAGGCCCTGGGCCGATGCCCCAACGGCCAAAAGTCTCACCGAAATCCTCTGATGTCTTGGCATACCCGAGCTCTGACGCTGGATCCCCAAGCCCGAAAAATCCGATGGTGGTGTTGATCACCACGCGTGCCGCGGTGTTGGCGGCCTCTTTCGGTTTGCCCTGCAATCCATGGTGAACTGCAGTTGGCACGTCACGAAGGTTGCCAAAGAAGTTGCGTGCCAGAAACTGAAAGACATCCGGAACATAATCTCGGTAGACCTCGGCCGCCGGCTTGACCACGGCGCGGTCAAGCTCTTCGTTGAACTTAAAGACGGCGCGGTTATACGACTCGAACGGATCGCGAGGATCCTGCACACGCCCCGCTGGAAAGCTCGCACAGCCCACACTGCCAAGAAGCGCGAGACAGGCAATCAGCTTTAAACCAAGCCCCTTCATTTAAGACCTCCGGATGGCGCAGCCTTTGCGCCATTACCCGATCCTGAATCGGCAGGTCGGTTGTAAAGAAACTGTGAAATCAGATTTTCTAGCACCACTGCGGACTGGGTCATCCGAATGCGATCGGACGCCTTCAACATTTCCGTGTCACCACCTGGTTCGAATCCGACATAGTTATCCCCCAGCAGACCAGAGGTGAGGATTTTCGCGGAGGTGTCTTTGGGAAACTGATAGGCCGTATCTAAGTCCATAATGACCTTGGCCTGATACTGTTTGTCATCGAACTGAATCTCACGCACACGACCCACCACCACACCCGCGCTGCGTACGGCAGCCTTCGGTTTGAGTCCGCCAATATTGTCGAAATAGGCATGCACAGAATAGGTGCTGCCCGACGTGGTGCCGCTTAGGTTGCTCACCTGGAGCGCCATAAACAACAGTGCGATAAGGCCCAGCAATACAAAAGCGCCTACAGCGAGATTTAAGGTTCGGCCTTGCATCAGTGTTCTCCAAACATGAGTGCGGTCAGTACGAAATCTAATCCGAGTACTGCCAGCGAGCCCACCACAACGGTGAGCGTTGTTGCCCTTGCCACGCCCTCAGGCGTGGGCTTTGATTCATACCCTTGCATCAGGGCGACAAGTGTGACGGCGAATCCAAACACAACACTCTTAATCACCCCGTTCACAATGTCATCCCAGAAATCAACGCCATCCGTCATCTGTGCCCAGAAGGCCCCCGGGTCAACACCGATCAACAAGACGCCGACCATCCAGCCCCCAATGATGCCGATTGCGGAAAACAACGTAGACAGAATCGGAACGGTCAACAATCCGCCAAAAAATCGGGGGCCTAGAACGCGGGCAATGGGATCCACTGCCATCGCTTCGAGTGCCGACAGCTGCTCTCCCGCCTTCATCAGTCCAATTTCTGCGGTGAGCGAGGTGCCCGCGCGACCCGCAAACAAGAGGGCGGCAATCACTGGCCCCAATTCTCGCACCAGCGCCAAAGCGACGAGAAGTCCCAGGGCCTCTTCAGAGCCATACCGTCTTAGGGTGTAGTAGCCCTGCAATCCCAGCACGAGGCCAACAAACAAACCGGCGACCAGAATAATCGCGAGCGAATGGTTCCCAAGAAAATGGACCTGAGAGGCAATCATCTTTGGCCGCTTCCAGATCAGCACGGATCGGCGAAGAATCTGAAAACCAAGCTGCGCAAAAATCCCCAATGACGCAACAAAGCGCAATACGAGTGCGCCAAAGCCAGCCACCCACTGGGTCAGTGCCGTCATGGCTGCCTCCCATCGAGACCCAGCGCCTGATCGATCGGTGCAGCCGGGTAATGAAACCGCACTGGGCCATCCACCTGTCCATCAAGGAACTGACGGACAAAGGGGTCCTGGCTCATGCGCAGTTCAGGCGGCGTGCCCTGGGCAATCAACCGAGCGCCGGTGGGGGATGGCGCAAAGACAAAAATGCGATCTGCAATCGCAAAGGTCTCGACCACATCGTGGGTCACGACCACCGAGGTTGCCCCCAGGGCTACATTTAATCGACGAATGAGATTCGCAGTGACGCCGAGCGAAATCGGATCCAGTCCCGCGAATGGTTCGTCATACAGAATCAGTTCTGGGTCGAGCGCGATCGCACGCGCAAGCGCCACCCGACGGGCCATGCCACCAGAGATCTCTGCTGGTTTTAATGGCGCTGCACCGCGCAGGCCAACCGATTCGAGCTTCAGCGTCACCAGATCCTGAATCATCGATTCTGGAAGCGATGTGTGCTCGCGAAGCGGAAAGGCAACATTCTCAAAACAGGTGAGATCCGTAAAAAGGGCGCCGAACTGAAACAGCAGGCCCATACGGCGACGCATAGCGTAAAGCGCCTCTCGATCGTGACGATCGAGCACGTTGCCAAAGACCTCCACGCGGCCCTGTTGGGGCCCAATCAGTCCGCTCATCAGGCGAAGTAACGTGGTCTTGCCCACACCGGAGCCGCCCATCAGGGCAACGACCTGGCCTTTGGGAATCTCAAAGCTCACCCGGTCGATCACCTTGCGCGTGTCGTAACCAAAACTCAGGTCACGAAAGGCCACGACGGGACCTTGGCCATTCGCCATCTGCGGGTTAAGGGAACTGCGCGCTAGTGTCGACAAACACGGATCCTGTTGTAACGATTCTCTGGCCTTCGCCATCGCGGGAAATGCAAAATGCGGGGAAACCGCCTATTTTAGGACGACCGAAGTGCTTAAACGTTCCTCGGCTAGGGCAATCGCCTCAGAAGTGCCCCGAATCACCAGAACATCCCCAGGGGACAGACGAAGCTGGTCATCCAACGGGACGCGCATCTGGCCCCGACGAACACTGTTTACCTCCACCCCGAGCAGGTCCAGCCCAATCTCATCAATGGGCCGATCGAACCAAGGGGAGTTCGCAGGCAGCGCAAAAGACTTCAGCAAGATCTCGCTCGATCGCTCTGAGACGTCCTCGTTTGCGCCGTGGAAATACCCACGCAGTAGCCCATAACGGCCATCGCGAACCTCTCGAACCCGACGTAGCACGCGGTGTAGCGGAACGCCCGCAAGGGCAAGCGCATGGGAGGCCAGCATCAGGCTCCCTTCCACGACCTCCGGAATGACTTCAGTGGCACCTGCGGCTAACAGCGATTCGAGGTCGCCGTCATCACGGGCACGGACCACAATCGGTAGGGCGGGCGCCAACGATCGGACGGTGTGGATCACGTGGGTGGCTGATGTTCGGTCAGCATAAGTAATGGCGATCGTTGAGGCACGATGAATTCCCGCGGCCACCAAGGTTTCTTTTCGAGCGGCATCCCCAAACACCACAGAGCTTCCTGCGGCAGCAGCCTCTCGCGTGCGCTGGGGATCGAGATCAAGAGCGACGTAAGGAATGTTTTCCGTATCTAGCAACTGGGCGAGGTTCTGGCCACACCGCCCAAACCCGCAGACGATGACGTGGCGGTCGGCAGCCATGGTCTTGGCGGCGATCCGATGAAGTTCTAAAGACCGGTTGAGCCATTCGTTACGAACGAGACGCAGGATCCAGCGGTCACTCTGTTCAATGATGAACGGCGCGAGCAGCATCGAGATCACCATCGCGGCCTGGACGGACTGCAGCACTTCCTCGGGAATGAGCCCGTTTAACGACGAGGGGTTCAACAGCACGAAACCAAATTCCCCCGCCTGACAGAGCCAGAGCCCCGTTTTCAGCGCCGACCCGGTCGCGACCTTAAAGGCTCGGGCGAGCGCAGCAATCAACAGAAACTTAAAAGCCATGGGGCCTAGCACCAAGGCCAGAATCAAGGGCCATTGTGCTGCCAGCACCCCAAAGTCCAACAACATGCCGACGGAGATAAAAAAGAGCCCCATCAGCACATCGCGATAGGGCTTCACATCGGATTCCACCTGATAGCGATACTCGGTCTCGGAGATCAGCATGCCGGCCAGGAAGGCGCCGAGTGCGAGGGATAGCCCTGCGTGTTCTGTGATCAGCGCAAGGCCAAGGGTCATCAAAAGCACGTTCAGCGTGAACAGTTCCTGAGACTTTCGCCGCGCAACCAAGGTGAGCCAGGGGCGGACGAGGCGCTGTCCAACGAGCAGCGCTAAGACTAAAACCAGCACTGACTTGCCAAGGGCAAGGCCCAGCGAGGTGAACAGACTCTCGCCAGCAGAATCGGAGCCGCCGAGGACGGCCAAGGCGGGAACGAGTACCAAAAGCGGGACGACGGCTAAGTCTTGGAACAACAGCACCCCGACCACGGGCTTGCCGTGCGGCGATTCAATCTCACCTCTGTCACTGGCCAGACGCATGACCATCGCGGTCGAGGACATCGCCATCGCCCCGCCTAGGGCAAGGCCTGCCTGCCAGCCCATGCCATGAAAGGCCTGGGTCGCTATCACCGCCGCCATCACCGCGAGCACGGTCAGTCCGACCTGAAGCCCGCCAAGACCGAACACCAGGCTGCGCATCGCACGCAGCTTCGGCAGGCTGAATTCCAGACCGATCGAGAACATGAGAAAGACCACCCCGATTTCGGCCAGCCATTTGGTCACATCGGTATCGGGCGCAAGGCCCAGGGCGTGGGGGCCAAAGGCCAGACCGACCAAGAGATAGCCCACCAAGGGAGGGAGTTTCAGCGCCCGTGCTGCTGCAACGGCGCCAACAGACACCCCCAACAACACCACAATGACCCCGAGAAGCGACTCCATGTCTGGTATGAACCTTGCTTAAACGCTTTGCTACACTGCCTGCACCTAACCCGAAGTGTAGCAATGGATAAGACCACGATCGCTAACGCGTCGGCCACGACAGGCCAATCTGATTCGCCTCCGCGAGACCGGGCAGAACATATCTTTGCTCGCGCACGCGAGGTCATCCGAATCGAGGCCGATGCCGTGTTGGGGCTACTGGATCACCTGGATCAGCAGATCGTCATCGCTGCCGAAAAAATTCTCGCCTGTACGGGTCGTGTCGTTGTCTCCGGTATGGGGAAATCTGGGCATGTGGCCCGAAAGATTTCGGCAACCTTAGCGTCAACGGGGACGCCCGCCTTTTTTGTACACCCTGCTGAGGCGCGTCATGGTGATCTGGGCATGATCCAGAGCAACGACGTGGTGCTCGCGTTTTCCAACTCTGGCGAGACCGAAGAACTCTCGACACTTGCCCCTCACATTAAACGTCTTGGCGCAACGCTCATTGCGATCACGGGTAATGCAGAATCATCGTTGGCGAAGCTCGCCGACATTCACCTGAATGCCTCGGTCAAGCTTGAGGCTTGTCCGCTCAATCTTGCGCCCACCGCAAGCACCACTGCGGCACTCGCCTTAGGGGATGCGCTTGCACTCGTCCTCTTAGATCTTCGAGGGTTCAGTGCTGAAGACTTTGCAAGATCACACCCGGGCGGCAGCCTAGGTCGACGACTCCTGGTCCGTGTCTGCGATGTCATGCGCAAGGACGATCAGCTGCCTGTGGTGCAAGAAGGGACATTGGTGACGGAGGCATTTCAAGTCATTAGCGCCAAACGCATGGGCATGACGGCCGTCGTTGATTCAGCGAATCGTGTCGTGGGTATCTTTACGGATGGCGATCTGCGCCGCGTGTTGTCGCAGGGGCTGGACCTGCGCGGCGTGCGAATTGATGACGTGATGACCCGCAATCCAAAGTCGATTGATGGGCAGCGTCTGGCGAGTGAGGTCGCGCACCTGATGGACACCACACGGATCAATCATCTGCTTGTCGTCGATCACGATCGCCGGCTCATGGGTGCTGTCGGCATTCATGACCTGCTTGAATCAAAGATTCTCTAGCGCCCCATGACAATGTCGTCATTCACCTCCATGTCCCTCGCCGATCTGCGCCAGCGGTGTCGACAACTCGAATGGATGTTCTTTGATGTCGACGGTGTGATGACCGATGGCGGTCTTTTTTATAACGAGCATGGCGAAGCCTTCAAACGCTTTCATGTGCTCGACGGCCACGGTCTGAAGGCCCTGAAGGCAGCGGGCATCAAGATCGGCATTCTGAGCGGACGGTCGCATGCGGCCACTGCCGCACGTGGCCGTGAACTTGGGTTCGACCTCGTCATTCAAGGGCAGAGCGATAAAGGGCCTGCATTTGATGCACTGATGAAAACGCATGCTATCAATCCCGAGCGCTGCGGCCACATGGGTGACGACACGCCAGACCTGGCCGTGTTTTCGCGCGTGGCCTTTGCCGCCAGTGTGCCCAACGCCCACCCCAGTGTGCTGGCGCAGGCCGATTGGATTGCCACGCGACAAGGTGGGCATGGGGCCGTTCGTGAGTGCTGCGATTTCATTCTGGAGTCGCGCATATGAAAAGCGCAGACCGGATTGGTCAGTTTATTTCCGTTGGCCTTTTTCTCATGCTTGCGATTGCCTCTTGGGGGCTCACCGAGTACCTGCAGCGCGGCCGCATGATGTCGGCGCCCACCGACGCAACAGGCCCAAACGCCATTATTGAGAACCCCAAAATTGTGCGCTCCGACCCAACGGGACAGCCACAGTATCGACTCGAGGCAGCATCAATCGTTCACAGTGAGCGCGGCGATCGCAGCGAGATTGAAAGGCCGGTCGTCTCATCGCTGAGTGCAAATAAGCCACTCACTGTTGTTCGCGCACAAACGGCGATCGCCACCGATCAGCTCAACCGAATTGAACTGAAGGGAAATGTGTTGATTACCCGAGCCGCGGAGGGTGGCCAGCCCGCTGCCCGGATTGAGACAGAACGCGCAACGCTTCTGATCAAAGAAGAACGTGCCGTCAGCGATGCTGCTGTGCTGATCTCGCGAGGCACTTCCACGCTTCAGGGGGTTGGCATGGTGTTTGACCAAAAGACACAAAAAATTGAGATCACCGCGGACTCCCGCATGATTGTTCCTAGAGATAAACGATGAGCGCCCGTTCACCCCGCCGACTGATCGCCCTGCTGATGATGCCCTTGTGCCTGGCGCTGACATCGGGTCAGGTGTTTGCAGAAAAAGCGGATCGGGACAAGCCCACCACGATTGACTCTGACCGTCTGAGTCATGACGATCAAAAGCAGATCACCACCTTTAGCGGGAATGTGGTCTTGACCAAAGGCACGCTGCAGATGCGCGGCGACAAACTTGAACTCTGGCAGGATGCCAACGGCAATTACTTCGGCGTCATGACCGGACGGCCTGCTCGATTCCGCCAGAAACGCGACGGTGTGAATGAGTTCATGGAAGGCGAAAGCAGCCGCATGGATTACAACGGGAAAGAAGAGACCGTCATGCTGAGCGGTAACGCGATCATGCGGCGTCTTGGGGGCGACCAGCTCAAGGACCAGGTCTCGGGTGATCGTCTGACCTATAACAACCTCACCGAGCGCTACCTGGTTGAGTCGGGCGAGGGCCAGCCGCGTTCCCGCATGTTTCTGATGCCCAAGTCTGAAGGTCGCACGCCATGAGCGAGAACCACACGCTTGACGTGCGGGGCCTGCGCAAGGCTTATAAAGGCCGCACCGTGGTTCAGGATGTCACGATGACGCTGGCCAGCGGAGAAGTCGTCGGACTGCTCGGTCCAAACGGCGCGGGGAAGACCACCAGCTTTTACATGATTGTGGGTCTGGTGCGATCCGATGCCGGCGAGATCTGGATGGACGGAAAGAACCTGGCGTTCATGCCCATTCACCAACGGGCACGACTGGGTCTGTCGTACCTGCCGCAGGAGGCGTCTGTCTTTCGTAAGCTTTCCGTCGCTGACAACATTCGTGCTGTTTTAGAGCTGCAGACGGATGCGCAAGGCAAACCACTCTCCTCAGCGGAGATTGCGTCACGGCTATCTGCCTTACTGGATGACCTTCAGATCTCAGCGCTCCGTGACAACATGGCACAGTCTTTATCCGGTGGTGAGCGTCGTCGGGTTGAGATCGCGCGTGCATTAGCAACCTCGCCACGATTCATTCTGCTCGATGAGCCCTTTGCAGGTGTCGATCCGATCGCGGTCATTGAGATTCAACGCATTGTGCGATTCTTAAAGAGCCGCGGGATTGGCGTGCTGATCACAGACCACAATGTCCGCGAGACACTCGGTATCTGTGACCGAGCCTACATCATCAGTGAAGGCTCTGTTCTCGCCAGTGGCGAACCCCAAGAGATCGTGGCCAATCCGAGTGTTCGCAAGGTCTATCTCGGGGAACATTTCCGGATGTAGGCGCCCTGCCGTCTATGAAACCGACGCTCGGCCTTCGCACCTCTCAACAGCTTGCCTTAACGCCGCAGCTGCAACAGTCCATTCGGCTCTTGCAGCTCTCGACCGCAGAGCTTGAACAAGAGATCGAACAGTTTCTTTCCGACAACCCGCTGCTCGAAATTACCGAGCCCGAGCGAAGCGAGCCGGCCCACGATGACCACGATGATCATCATGATGATCAGCTCCCGGGTTCTGCAGAGAACTGGTCTGTTGGCGGCAAGGGCGTGCGTGACGATGATGACGATCAGGACTGGATGGCGCAGCGTGCCGCGGCAACGGGGCTTGCAGAGCATCTGCATGAACAGGCCATGGCACTCAAACTCTCACCAAGAGACCGCGCCTGGTTGAAGGTGCTGATCGAAAGCCTTGATGACGACGGCTACCTTCGTGATGGTCTCGATGAGATCGAAGAGGGCATCGGTGAAGCCTTTGAAGCCGCATTTGGTGAACGGCTTGATGAGGACGAACAAACCCTGGGGCTGACCTTGTTGCAGGCCATGGACCCGGCGGGCGTGGGTGCCCGGGATTTATCGGAATGCCTGCGCCTTCAGTTATCGCGCCAGCAACATCATGATGCTGATCAGCTCTCCCTGGCAGCGATGATCGCAGGCGAGGCAACGCTCCTTGAAGCCGTTGGAGCCCGGGACTTCAATAGGCTTTGTCAGACGTTGAAGTGTGATCGCGACATGCTTCGGGACGTGCTGGGCATCATCACGCGCCTGAATCCAAAACCAGGCAATGCCTTTCGTCAGGATGCTGCGGAGGCCGTCATCCCCGATGTGATTGCCTTTCGATCTAAAACGCGTCAAGGCATGCGCTGGCAGGTTCGCCTGAATGAATCCGCCGTGCCGCGACTCTCCATCAATCCCGTCTATGCAGAGATGATTCGCCAGGAGAAAGCAAGCAGCATGGCAGGTCAGCTGCAAGAAGCGCGCTGGGTGATTAAAAATATTCAGCAGCGCTGTGACACGATTCTTCGGGTCGCTCAGGCCATCGCAAAAGAACAGCACGCTTTTTTCGAGCAGGGCGAAACCGCTATGCGCCCCTTGGTGCTCCGCGAGATTGCAGAGCAATGTGAGCTGCATGAGTCCACGGTGTCTCGGGTCACCACAAATAAGTACATCCTCACTCCCATGGGAACCTTTGAGTTGAAGTACTTCTTCACCAGCCATGTGGGAACCGAGGATGGCGGCACCGCCTCCTCTACCGCGATCCGGGCCAAGATCAAACAATGGATTGCTGCCGAAGATGCGCGTAAACCCTTGTCAGATCAGCAGATTGCGGATCGTTTTGCCCAAGAAGGTGTCCAAGTTGCGCGGCGCACGATTGCAAAGTATCGAGAAGCGCTCAGAATTGATCCTGTCAGCCAACGTAAGAAACTCTAAAAGGAGGTCGTACCATGCATCTGACTGTCAAAGGGCATCACCTAGAGATTACCGACGCAATTCACGATTACGTTGATCAGAAATTTGGGCGAACCTGGCGACACTTCGATCATGTCAACGAAGTCCACGTGGTGCTGAGCGTTGAAAAGGTCTATCAACGCGCCGAAGTCACCGTCCACCTACCCAAGAAAGATATCCACTGCGAGGCCGTCCACTCTGACCTCTACGCCGCCATTGACCAGCTGGCCGATAAGCTCGATCGGCAAGTCGTACGGTACAAGGAGACCCGTAGGCCTGGTGTCCACCGGGGCCAAGGCAGTGACCGCTGGCAGTCCGTTTCGTCGGCTTAACGCGCCGCAACATTAGATCTATAATCCGCCCACTCGATTGATACGAGGCGGAAATGAACCGCATAAGCCAGCTTTTACCCCTGACCAACGTTGTCGTTGGTCTCGAAGCCAGTAGCAAGAAGCGTGTTTTCGAACAGGCAGGGCTTCTTTTTGAAAACAATCAGGGCATTGCGCGCGTCAAAGTCTTTGACTCGCTCTTTGCCCGGGAACGACTTGGGTCCACCGGCCTGGGCGAGGGCATCGCGATTCCTCACGGCCGAATTAAAGGTCTGAAGGACGCAGTTGCTGCGGTCGTGCGCTTGGCAGAGCCAGTGGCTTTCGATGCACCGGACGGCAAACCCGTGAGTCTGTTGCTGATCTTGCTGGTGCCCGAGCAGGCAACCCAGCAGCACCTTGAAATTCTTTCAGAAGTCGCTGAGATGCTGTCGGATCGCGCCATGCGTGATCGGCTTCTTACCGAGGCCGATCCACAGGCCCTGCACGAGGCGCTCGCGAGCTGGCAGCCGGCCCGTGCTTGACGTCAAGACCCTATTTGACGAAAACGCAGAGGCGTTAAAGCTTAGTTTTTTAACGGGCCACGTTGGGGCGAGCCGAAAGATCGGTTCGCAGTCCACACAGAGTGCCGATCTGATCGGCCACTTAAACCTTATCCACCCCAGTCGAATTCAGGTGATGGGCGCCGAGGAGGTGGCCTACTACAACCGGCTTGATCCGCAGCGCAAGAGCTACCTCACCGCAGAGTTACTGGCAGGCAAACCGCCCGCCATCATCATTGCCGATGA
>JBDLRA010000075.1:0-4696 GCA_039800285.1 Pseudomonadota bacterium | reverse complement strand
ATCTTCTGAGATCCGCCCTTCAAGGAAGGCACGCGCATAGATACCGGGAGAAGAATGGCCCTGAATAAACAGCAGGTCATGTCCCTTGGGATGATCGGGCCCCTTCCAAAAATGGTTAAAGCCGATCCCCAACATATTCGCGAGCGACTGGAAACTCGAGATATGGCCACCAAGGTCGCCATCCCCGCGGTTGGCACGAACAACCATTGCCATCGCGTTCCAACGCATCCAAGAGCGCAGCCGTTCCTCGTATTCCATATTCCCGGGGAATGCGACTTCGTGGGCTGCAGGAATGGTGTTGACGTAGGCAGTATTCGCCGAGAAGGGAATAAATCCGCCAGTGCGTCGCGTCTTATCAATCAATGTCTCAAGAAGATACTGGGCGCGCTCGGGCCCCTCCCGTTCAATCACCGCTTCGAGTGAATCCAGCCACTCGCGGGTTTCCACCTCATCCATGTCAATACGATGCGGTTCGCCCATCATCTCCTCCTATTGTTTGTATAGGGCAGATAGTCGCAGTGCTCTAAAGGACGCGCAAGGCTTTTTTCGCGATGCGGCAAAGGATTTCGTATTACAAAATTTAGAGCTCCCGATACACTCTGTGCATCGGCACAAAGACCATGACAGAACCCCCCACCCCCTCCAGCAGCTCGGCCCATCGGCAGCCCTTCAAACCGGCTCGGTTTCCATCACGCCGGACATTGCGATGGATTCTTTTGGCACCCCTGCTTGCGTTGATTGCTTTGTCGGGACTCATGGCGGCAACGATCTGGTATCTGACCATCACCGAGGAGACCCAGCGCGAACAGGCCCTGATGCGAGATGTCGACAGCACACAGCGACTGATTCGCGAACGTCTTCAGCGCCAACAGACTGAGCTTGTGACACTCACCACAGCTTTTTCAGAAAGACCGTCGAACCGACAGCTACGAGACCTGTCGGTGGGATTCTTTGCCAAGAACCAAGACGTCGTCTTCCTCGCCTGGATTGACCAAGGGATGACCGTCCGCGGCGTCATGACATCCCAAGGGGTTCCAAGTCAGAGCTTTGATCCTGTTGGATCTCCCCTGTCTCGGCAAGAGAGTAAGACCGCATTCGAATTCGCGCTGAGCGCAAAGCAACCCAGTTATTCCGCCGCATGGGGCGAGAAAGATTCGGATGTGGAGATCGACCTTCATGTCCCGATCCTGAATCAAGGGGTTCCGCGCGGCACGCTCGTTGCCACTATTTCACTGCCGAGTCTCCTGATCTCATCGGTGCCGACGGAGATCAGTGACCGCGTCGCGTTCAGCCTCGTCAGTGTAGAGGGCCGCACACTCGCAAATACGCGCAACCCCGAGTCAATGGCCGATAAACCCTTCTACGAGGTCGTTCTCGAACCCGTCGGCCGAAGTGTCCGTCTGCGTGGCTACAGCTACCTTCCGTTTAACTCGCTCTACAACGATGTGATCACCACGCTGATTGCAGGGCTGATCAGCCTTGCTGTGGCAAGCCAGATCTTGATCTGGCGGAACACGCGTCGTCGACTCGGCGCAGAGATTGAGCTTGCCGAAGAAACTGCTTTCCGTCGCGCCATGGAGAACTCCATGTCTACCGGAATGCGGGTCATCGACCTAAACGGCAGGATTACCTACGTGAATCCTGCCTTCTGTCGAATGGTGGGGTTCAGTCAAGACGAACTGATCGGCCAGGACCCGCCCTTCCCGTACTGGCCGTCGGAATCAAAAGAGCAACTCGAGGGAAACCTGCGTCGCATGCTGTCAGGCGAAAGCCCACCCTCCGGGCTTCCGATTCACATCATGCGAAAAGACGGATCTCGTCTCACGGTCCGCATGTACACCTCCCCTCTAATCGATCAGAGCGGAAAACAAACGGGATGGATGACCTCCGTCACCGATATTAGTGAACAGGCACGGATCCGTCAGGAACTCGCCAACGCACAGGAACGATTCATCACCGTGCTTCAGGCGCTTGACGCGGCCGTATCGGTGGCCACGCCCGACCCGGAAAACGAACTACTCTTCGCAAACCAGGCCTATAAAAAGTGGTTTGGAAATTCCCTTGATGGACACCGGGCGCTGAGCGAACCCAATCGTGGTCCCTGGTCTGATGTCCGCGACGTCTATAGCGAAACGGTGCAGCGCTGGTTTGAGGTCCGACTACGCAGCATCCAGTGGGTAGATGGTCGCGTTGTGGAACTGATGGTCGCCACAGACATTACCCAGGAACGCGCCTCAGAACAGGCCCAGCGCGAGCAACACGCAAGACTTCAGCAGACGTCGCGTCTTGTCACGATGGGAGAAATGGCCTCCTCGCTGGCACATGAGTTAAATCAGCCATTGACCGCAATCGCCAACTACACGTCTGGCGCCGCATCACGACTCCGACTTGCGAATCGGACCAAGGCGCCGGTACCCATTGATGACCTGATTGAACTCCTACAGAAAACCGCAAAACAGGCTGAACGGGCTGGACAGGTGATCCGGCGTATTCGTAGTTTCGTCAAAAGAAGTGATCCCAATCGTCGATGGGTTGATGCCCAGGCCATCGTTGCGGATGCCATTGAGCTTGCGGAAATCGACGCACGTGAGCGTGGACTGGAGATCCATCAGACCTTAGATGAAGACCTACCCATTTTGCATGTCGACCAGATCCTAATCGAACAGGTCCTTCTGAACCTGATTAAAAACGGGTTGGAAGCGATGAAGGAAGCCCTTCACACGAGCCTGAAAGTCATCGTCAGTCGTAGCGATCAATTCGTGATGTTCTCCGTCGTTGACAGGGGCCATGGTGTTCCGCAGGAGATTCGGGACCGACTATTTGACTCGTTCTATACCACCAAGACCGACGGAATGGGCATGGGCCTCAATATCTGCCGGTCCATCATTGAATCGCATCACGGTCGCCTCTGGTTTGAGGATAATCCCGAGGGCGGTTGCACATTTCGGTTTACATTACCGCTTTCGCCGCCAAAGGATGCGGCAATCCCTCAACCCAAGGAGGCCCGGGCAACATGAATTCGGACACTGGACAGTTTCGATCAGGTCAAGCAGAGATGGTCTACGTTGTCGATGACGACGAAGCCGTTCGCGACTCACTGCGCTGGCTGCTAGAAGGCCAAGGGTTTCGGGTCACCGCCTTTGATAGCGCTGAGCGCTTTCTCGCGTCGCTCCACCCTGGTGTATCCGGGGCGATGGCCGGCTGCCTCATTGCCGATGTACGGATGCCGGGAATGTCAGGCACAGAACTTCATGACGAACTGATTCGTCGAAACATCCAACTGCCCTTAATCTTCATCACGGGGCATGGCTCGGTACCGATGGCGGTGAACAGCATGAAAAAGGGCGCTGTTGATTTCTTGGAGAAGCCATTTAACGATGAGCAGTTGTGTCTGCTGGTGACGAACGCGCTTCAACGGATTCGTGACGAGGGATCGAAGAGCGTCTTGTCAAAACGCGCCCAAGAACTTCTCTCTCGACTCACCCCACGGGAAGAACAGGTACTGGATCGTATTGTGGCTGGGCGACTCAACAAACAGATCGCTGACGATCTCGATATCAGCATCAAAACCGTCGAGGCGCACCGGGCCAATATCATGGATAAGATCGAGGCCCGAACGATGGCCGACCTAATGAAAACGGCGCTCGCCGCCCGTCAAGGCTAGCCGCTTGCCGGAGGTGAAACCCGCTGCTGAGGGTGCTATACTTTCCAGTCTCGTGCGGCTGTAGCTCAGTTGGATAGAGTACTTGGCTACGAACCAAGGGGTCGTGGGTTCAAATCCTGCCAGCCGCGCCATCAATAAGAAGAAAGGGACCAGGGAGATCTGGTCCCTTTTGTTTTAGGGCAGCAGACAGTGGTTCACTTGAACCGCCAGGTCAGACCAACCCCCCACTGTTTGTTTGGTTCAGCGCTGTTAAGCCCCTTTTTGTAACCGACATCGAGATCCAGATCGTCCCCCACGGCGTAGATCGCTCCAAGGACCATAAACTTTGGCTTCGCGGTGTCCGCCTTCGTCTCTGGGTCGGACTGACCAACATCGACCAGTAAAGTGATGGCATCGGTTACCCCATAGAGCATTGCGGCGGACACCCGGTCAACCGCTTTTCGGTTGGCAAGCGAATCCGCCAAAAGCTTAAATTGCTGACGTGTGGTGCCGTAATTAAAAAGCCATGTGACATCATCCGTCTCGACCTGCGCCATCAAGGTAAGCGCGTAACTATCTTTCCCGTTGCCCAGCGCTTTGTCTTCATCGCCAGTCGCCGCGATCCACTCAGGTTTGATGCCCAGCGAAAACCCTCCGTTCTCGAAAAACCGCCATTTCGCGCCCAGGCTAACGTCATTTAGTCCAGTACTTTGACCAGTAGGCGATTTCCAGGTGGTCGGCGCATTTATAAAGATATCGACTGCCTCCGCGACACCCCGGGTATAGGTGAACGCTGCTGTATTTGTGCGCTCACCGCCCCCTCTCGACCAATCCGAGTTCAGCTCGATCTGATTGCCACCAGTACCTTGCGTACCCGTGTCTTCACTGACCAAAGGGTGTGCCGCATATGCTGAGCCAGAGAGAATCAACATGGCTGTGCCGATCAGGGCTACGCCGTGCAGGCGAGCGACTGGCATTCTTACTAATCGCATATCTTGTCCTTATTAAATCGAATCGAAGACTTCCCGCCACACACCATTAATCGACGGGGTT
>JBDLRA010000074.1:0-11798 GCA_039800285.1 Pseudomonadota bacterium | reverse complement strand
TGATGACCATGACACCGATACTCAAGGATACCCAGGCCAAGATGGCGGTAGAGACTGCACAACCTACGGCGCCAAGCGGTGCAAACCAGCCCTCGACCCCGTTCATGAAAATCAGGTTTAGAGGCCACTTCATTGCCAACGCTGCCAGGTTGATCGCCATGGTGACCTTAGGGCGAGACGTTGAGCTGTTTAAAGTAAAGAAGACACTGAAGAGCAGTGTGGCGGGCAATGCCAGCGTGGTGACCATCAGAAAGCTCTGGATTGAGGGCTTCAGCATCGGATCTGGCTGAATCAGCGCAAACCATGGATCGACCCAGAGCAGAATTGGGATACCGATAAGGGATAAAAGTAACGCGACCCATACGGCTTGGCCGACATCATCGCCAATAGCAGAGAGCCGGCCCGCACCAAAGTGACCTGCAGCGATTGGGGCGAGACCCATCAATACACCACGAAACCCAACGAAGATGCTGATGTAGATACTGACGGAAAGACCAACAATCGCTAGGTCAGCGGGCGAGCGTTGTCCCGCCATCACGGTGTCGATCACACCGTTGCCTAAAACGGCAAGCTGCCCAATCAGAATCGGCCAGCCCATCTGCAGCACATCACGCGATCGGGTCACTTCGATGTCTTCTCAAAAAGTACGAATCGATCGCGACGTCGACGTTCTTCGACACTGCTCTGCCAGATGATCGTCCAGTCCTGGCGTGCCGTTCGCCCGGGATTGGCGGCAAGCCGCCAGTGACAGTCTTTCGACTGGCTGACCGGAAGCCGAGTCATGGCGATCGCCAGCGCATCCAATGATGGGCTCTGACCGGATAGCGTGATGCAGTAAGGCGAGTTCACCGATCGCGTGACCAGACTCTGCTCGGCTCGAACAGTGGATGGCTTGACCTGTCGTTGATCAGCGGCCGCCTTCACCCAGGCATCCTCTAATGCTTTTGCAATCGCCTGCTGGCCTTGGAGTCGATCGATCGCAGGAAGCCAAAGGGTCATCAGCAACACCCAGGTGAGTGTCAGCCCACCGGCACTGAGTACAACGGGTCGCCATAGTCGCGGCTCGCCACGTCCAACACGCCAAACCACGAGCGCAATCCAGCCGATCGTGGCAATCACCCCAAAGGCAACCTCATAAAGATTCGCGTTACCAATCAGTCCCGGGGTGAGCGTCGCAATGCGTGTCGCAGCGGCTTGAGGCACCCCAAAATTAAGCGCGATCCAGTAAAGCCAGATCACCACGGCGAGTAGGGTAAACAGAACCACCGCAAACCAGTCCACCAGATTTACTAAGGGTCTCGGAAGCGATAACAGACTATACGCAGCGATTAGACACAGCGGGATAACCGGAATGAGCTGCTGAAACTTCCACTCGAACGGCCCGAGAATTCCAAGACCAACGAGACTGACTACCGAGACCAATGGCACGGACCAGTGTGGTGCCTTTCGCCATTGCAGATGACGTGCCCGCCACAGACCATACAGAGCAATTGGCCAGAGCGGCCACCAACGCCAGAGCGACTCCTTTAGCCAGGCATAGACAGTGGAAAACGCAGAGAGATCACCGGATAAGAGCTTGAGTAGCCACCAGTCGCTCAGTCCAAAGGCCCACCATTGACTGACCTGGGATATGGGAAGTGCAACGAGTGTTGCGATGAGCCAGATAGTGACCAGAATCAGCGTGACGGTGATGAAACGTCCGATGAATTCGCGAGAGACAAGTCGAAACGGTGCAATCCATCGAAACACGGCAAGCACCGTAATCAAATGGGCGATGGCCAGACCCAGGCCGTGGGTTAGTAGTGTTGCGACAATGATGACCGCCAGCTGGCCCGCAGCGCGCTTTGGGGTCTCAGGTGCGGTTGCCAGCGACCAGAGCAGTAACCCCTGCAACAGGAATCCAACCGCGGCTGGCCCGGACTGGTGCCACGGTACAACGATTCCCAACGCTGAGATCGCAAGTAGCACTGCGCAGTCGCCCAGTGTCTTGCCAAAGTCGTCGGACTTCGGTCCAACGCCAAGCGGATCGATCGGCTGGGCCTCACGTCTGCGGGCGAATCGATCAGCGGCTTTCCAGATGACCATGTAACCGACGGCCATGCTGATTGCGAGCGGAATTCTCGCAATGTCATCCATGAGATGGATTGCAAGGGGTGTCTGGGTAATGAATGCGTAGAGATAGACCGGTGCCATGAAGATGGAAAGCACCAGAATCCACAGGGGGCCCTGTGTCGTCCAGGGCGCATCCGGTGCCAGGGGCAAAAGCAATACCGACCAGTTGCCGTGGAGGAAAAATGATTCGAGGGTGGCGTGGGCAAGTGCCGTGTTGATCAGATCATCGCCACGCCAGGGTACGCGATCAAATAGACCGTGCGAAATGTAGAGCAGGATTAAGACGGCAATAGCCCACCTGGGCAGTCGATTTGCCGCACTTGCTGCGAGCCCAGGCAAAGGGGCGGCCTGGGCCCCCTGAAATGAAAAAGCAGCCGGGTGGCTGCTTTTTTCGCCTGAGCTCATCGACAACGATTAGCCCGCTTTTGCGGCGCTCTTTCCTGTCTTGGCGCCGAACTTCTGGCGGAACTTCTCGACACGACCTGCGGTGTCGACCAGTTTCTGTTTGCCGGTGAAGAAGGGGTGTGACTCAGAGCTCGTATCCAGCTTATAGAGCGGATACTCTTTGCCGTCGGTCCACTTGATGGTCTCGCGTGTCTGCACAGTCGAGCGGGTAATAAATTTGAAATCGTTCGACAGATCGACGAAAACGACCTCGCGGTAATCGGGGTGAATGCCTTCTTTCATGATTTTCCTTTTAAGTGCTGGTCGCCGGCAGGTGGTCCTCGGGGCTCGTTTTTTTACCCTTTGATTTGCGTTTGCAGGCCTGCTACGTGCCTAAACCTTTGAATTGTATACGAATTTGGGGCCGCCTGGAAAGCGGGTTTTAGCCGCCCCGCTTCATCATGTCGAAGAACTCGGCGTTGTTCTTGGTCTGGCGCATCTTGTCGAGCAGGAATTCCATGGCCTGGAGCTCGTCCATATCGTGCAGCAGCTTGCGCAGGATCCAGATCTTCTGCAAGACATCGGGCTTGATCAGCAACTCTTCGCGGCGGGTGCCTGACGGGTTGATGTTGATGGCCGGGTAGACCCGCTTCTCCGCCAGGCGACGGGCCAGGTGGACTTCCATGTTGCCGGTGCCCTTGAATTCCTCGTAGATCACCTCGTCCATACGGCTTCCGGTGTCGATCAGGGCCGTGGCGATGATGGTGAGAGAACCGCCTTCTTCAATGTTTCGGGCTGCACCAAAGAACCGCTTGGGACGATGGAGCGCGTTGGCATCTACACCACCGGTCAGCACCTTTCCAGAGGTAGGTACGACTGTGTTGTAAGCGCGGGCAAGACGTGTGATGGAGTCCAGCAGGATCACGACATCTTTCTTGTGCTCAACCAGACGTTTGGCTTTTTCGATCACCATCTCGGCGACCTGAACGTGACGGGTTGCGGGCTCATCGAAGGTGGATGCGACCACTTCACCGCGCACGGAGCGCTGCATCTCGGTCACCTCTTCGGGACGCTCATCAATCAGAAGAACGATCAGCGTGACTTCAGGATGATTCGTGGTGATCGCATGGGCAATGTGCTGCATCATCACCGTCTTACCGCTCTTGGGCGACGCCACCAACAGACCTCGCTGGCCTTTGCCGATCGGGGCGATCATATCGATCACACGGCCGGTGATGTTCTCTTCGCCCTTCATGTCACGCTCAAGGCGGATGGGCTCATCGGGGAAGAGCGGCGTTAGGTTTTCAAAAAGAATCTTGTTCTTCGAGGCTTCAGGCGGCTGGCCGTTGATCTTGTCGACCTTCACCAATGCGAAGTAGCGCTCACCTTCTTTGGGGGTGCGGACCTCGCCTTCCACGGAGTCGCCCGTATGCAGGTTGAACCGGCGAATCTGGGACGGGGAGAGATAGATGTCGTCGGTGCTGGCGAGATAGGAGGACTCTGGCGAGCGGAGAAACCCAAAGCCATCGGGTAGGACCTCAAGAACACCATCACCAAAGATCTGTTCGCCGAGTTTGGCCTTTTTCTTTAAGACCGCGAACATTAGCTCCTGTTTGCGCAGGCGGCTGGCGTTATCGATCTCAAGGCTCATGGCCAGATCGACGAGTTGGGTGACGTGGAGGGCTTTTAATTCAGAGAGGTGCATGTGACTTAGCGGATTTCTCGCCGATCTTGCGGCGTATCAGTAGGGAAAAAGGGGAAGGGTGAGTCAGGAACTACAGAAGAGAGACGCTGGTGGCGGTTTGGTTGGCGCCACCAGTCTTTGCATCATTACAGGCTGCTATCAATCCAGGCGGTTAATTGCGATTTGGCGGCTGCACCAACCTTTTGGGAGACGACAGTGCCATTCTTAAACAGGATCAGGGTGGGAATGCCGCGGATACCATGCTTTGCAGGGACCGCCGCGTTCTCATCCACATTCAGCTTGGTGACCTTCAGGCGACCCTGATATTCGGTGGCGATCTCTTCCACGATCGGGCCGATCATCTTGCAGGGGCCACACCACTCGGCCCAGAAGTCCACCAGGACGGGCAGGTCAGATTTCAGAACTTCGGTCTCAAAGGACGCGTCAGAAACGGCAAGGACAGATTGGGACATTTTTGTGTTTTCGGGGGTTTTTATAGGGGCTGGGTCAGATAATGAGCCCGCCATCTGGTCTTGTTTTAATTGAAACTCAAGACTCGGTGAGAAGAAAAGATAGCATAAATCCCGTGAGCACCCAATATTTCTATGCGGATTCCGCGTCAACCCTTGTGGATTCGGTGGTTTCCGAGATTGGTCGGCTGCCAGTCGGTGCCCCGTCCCCCGCGGTGAGTGTCGAGTCCTCGCTTGCGGCCCAGAGCCTGAAGCTCGCCCTGGCAGCTGCCAGCTGGCCTGGTCGAGAGGCAGGAGCCCCAATGCCCTGGTGCGGCACGCTCAATCAGGCGGTGGATCAGTTTGTCGCGGCGGCTTCCGTGTTTGGGCCCCATAACGGTTTGGATTTGGCGGCAGGACCCCGGGCGGTTGCCCTTCGTCGGGCGCAGCTTGCGCAGCAGCTTCTTGATCGACCGGGCCTTCGGGATTCACTGGGGGGGTCTGCGCGCGCAGCACTTGGTCTTGCCGGGCAGTGGATCGAACTATTTGAGGGATGGGAGTGGCTAGAAGCAGGCAGGGCAATGGGCGCTCGGGGAGATGGGGATCGAGAAGGGCAGCCTGCGGGAATCGCGCAGGAAGTCTCGAGCCTTAAGTTATTGCACGACCAGAATCGGTCACAACACGATAAGGCTGCATTCATTCAGCAGTTAAGAGGGCATCCCCAATGGCAGAAGACCTGTGAGACGGTCTTTTCCGGGCAGTCAATTTTTAAGGCGAAACAGGTCTGGTTCTGTCTCGCTAGGACCCCAACTGCAAAAGAGTCTGCGATGGCGCAGACGCTCTGGTCCATTTCGGCCTCAGACATGTCGATCTGGAAGTTGTCAGCACCGAAGGTTATTCCGGCTCAGCCAAGACAGTTGGTGAGTGCGCAGACATTAGAGGAAACCGCCTGGGTTGCTGCCCAGACAATTTTGCAATGGCGCAAGCAAGGCATTGATGATATCGGCATCGTTCCCTTTGACCGTAAGGCCGTGCGCCGACTGCGGGCACTGTTAGAGCGCGCAGGGGAGCCGTTTAACGATCGCTCTGGCTGGGCCTTGGATACAACCATCGCCGCAAGTGCCGTCGCAGGTCTTGCCGAGATGCTGACGGGGCGTGCAACCACGCAGTCGGTCTTGGAATGGATGCATGGCCCCTTTGTTGCACCGGCGCTCACCGAGCGATTTGATTTCGGGTTCGAGAAGAGGCGAGCAGCCGATGCAGTATTGCGTCAGTTCGGACGCATCGCACCGATCAGCCTTCCTCTATTGAATGACCTCTGTGGGTTTCCTGTTAGCCAACAGGGTTCATCGCGAAGACAGCGTCAGACGATTCGCGACTGGGCGCTTCAGTTACTGGAAGCCTTACAGTTTTATACCGTCGACACCAGGTTATCTGAAGACCCTGCGGGCATGTCAGTGCTCTCGACTTTGCAGCAGCTTGCTGTTGCTTCTGTGACGGATGAGGCAGAAATTTCTGCAGCCTTATGGCATGCCGTTCTTGCGGAAGAGTTATCGCGAGGGCGGTTCTCAGAGTCGTTGCCGGATGCGGTAGTGCGTATCTGCTCAATGGACTCTCTTCTATGGCGTCAGCCCAAGGCGCTGATGCTGGTCGGTGCAGATCCCAGTCGATTCCCTGAAAAAGTGACGGCGCGATTTTTTGAGCCGAGGCGTTTTGCTGAGATGGGACTCGCGTTAGCACCGGAGCAGGAAGAGACGGAGTCCTACGCCCGGTTTCTCAACGTCTGGTCGATGCCCATACCGCTGGTTGCGATCGCCCAGAGCGATTCATCCGATGCCGAGGCAGAGTTCTCAAGATGGATTGCGTTGGCGGCCCAAGACAGCGCCGTGTCGGTGACGCGGCAGAAGGCCTCAGAGATGCTTGCGCGCTTTGTCATTCTGGATGCCGCACACGCTAGCGATAGCACTTCAATGCCGGATCTCGGGGCGCCGCTATGGCCGGCTCGGCTGCCGTCATCTTTGAGTGTCTCGGCGCTACAGAGTCTAAAGAACTGTCCGTATCAATTTTTTGCTGAACGTCTCTTGGGGCTTGGTGATGTGGAGGATTTGTCTGATGAAACAAACCCCTCTGATGTTGGATCATGCCTACATCTGCTGTTATCGCGAGCACCGAACCGCAAGCAGACGGTCGATGAATGGCTGCGCTGGGCTCGTGTCGAACTTGATCGATTGTTATCAGAAGGCGATACGGGTCTTCTGAAAATCCCTGAAGCGTTTCGTCAGGATCTCCGGTCTCAGGTGCTCGGACATCTTCCAGCAGTCGCCCAGTGGCTTGCGACGCGACCCGAGGGGCAGGTTTATACGGAGCGCAGTGTTGACCGGGTGTTAGACGATCTGAATATTCGGATTAAGGGGCGGATCGATCGCTGGGAGACCAATGCTGATGGGCAGTCCGTGTTGATCGACTTTAAGACAACAGATCCCAAGACCCTCGAGAAACGGTTGCGGGTCGAAGAGCGGGATCTGCAGCTTGCGGTCTATGCTTGGCTCATCGGTAATGAGCACCCCGTTTTTGATGCGCGATATGTCTCGCTTCGCCGAGATGGGGTGGTCGAGGTCGGCCTTCTATCTGAGACGTCGGATGCCATCGCGGATCAGGCGGATCGAGAGATCGCTGAGATCAAACATCGACTAACGGCAATCCTTGCGCATCAACCGATGACGCGTGATGGTCTGGCGTCAGATGGCAAGGTCTGTGACCAGTGCTCCATGCGGGGCGTCTGTCGGCGGGATGAGATGGTGATCTCAGCGTCTCTTGACGATGAAGAAAGCGATGACGCATGACGCTTGATGTCACCCGCGCACTCGATACCAGCCGCAGTGTGGTCGTTGAGGCCTGTGCTGGCAGTGGCAAGACCTGGCTTTTGTCCTCACGGATTGCGCGTGCTTTAGTTGAGGGGGTGCCACCGCGTTCCATTCTTGCGTTGACCTTCACCAACAAAGCCGCAGCAGAGATGCGGATCAGGGTTGTGAAGCATCTGGAAGAACTGGCCGCTGCATCGCCGAAGGACCTGGTTGAGAAACTCTCGCAATGGGGGCTTTCTGGTGAAGCGCTTGATCGCGCGATAGAGAACGCGCCCAAGGTCTTGTCGCGTTATCTTTCGGATCCACAGCCCGCGACGATTTCCACATTTCACAGCTGGTACATCCAGCTTGCGGCCATGGCGCCGATATCGACGGCGGGCTGGGCGACCTTGGCCTTGTCTCAGAAACAGTGGGATCTGATGCACCGTGCCTGGCAGCGGTTCTTTGCGCAGAAGTCATCGATCGTGCCCTATGACGATCTGGTTGCCTTGCTCGGGCGGGCACCCACCCAAGAAGCGATGAACCAGTGGGTTTTACTGCGGCTTGAGTGGCGCGCGTTTGGGAGTGATCTCAAGCAGGACAAGTCATCGCAGGCTTCTGATGCACAGGGCCTTCCAGGCGCACTGTCTGAATTGCAGGAACAGATACGCCAAGAGCTTGATGCGTTTTATGCCGAGCATCGCGATCAGGCAGCGCGTCTTGCGAAGGCCTATAAAGGGGCGAACCGTCGGGAGTCTGTTTATTGGGCGCTAACGAATTGGGAGTCAGTACAATTCGAGGCTCTTTGCCAGAGCATGACCGGCAGCGTTCCTGAGGAAGATCAGTTAACGCATCCCAATGGGCCGATCTATCGCGCGAAATGGGCTGATAAGTTTGTTCGCAAGGAAGATCTCACTCGCTGGGGAGACGCAGCGAGCGCCACTAAAGACGAGGTTCTGACATTCATCGACGCGCTTTGTCTGCTGCGGGAGCGGCATGCACGGATGAAGGTAGCCATGCGTGACCGTGCCCTCTGGGTCTGCAGTCGCGCGCTCGGCGAGTGCCTTGATGAGGTGATGGCCCAGGGACATGAGGTGGATTACGCCGTCTACGAATCAATTGCCTGGGATTTGCTGGTGGGCCGTTTCGCGTCTGAGTTTCAGTCCCGGCTCGATACCCGCATGACCCATATTCTGGTCGATGAGTTTCAGGACACGAACCCAGTGCAGTGGGCGATGCTGAAGGCATGGTTCTCAGAGTATCTGCAAGATGATCCCGCCGTGATCGCGATGCGTCCGAAGGTGTTTCTGGTTGGAGATCCAAAGCAGTCCATCTATCGCTTTAGACGCGCAGACCCTGAGCTCTTTCGAATTGCGTGTGACTGGCTCTGCAAGAACTTCCAGGCGGAGCGGCTGGTGACCAATGCCACGCGCCGATGTTCCAAGGCCGTCGTTGATCTTTTAAATAAAACCTTGCCGCAGGTCTGCCCGAATGATTTATATCAGCCACATGAGACCTTGTCGGATGATCTGGGTGCGGTTGCGCGTCTGCCACTGGTGCAGGGGGAATCGGCGACATCCCGGCGCGAGGAGGGTGATCAGATTGCCCAGGCCCTCTTGGCGCTGAAAGAAGCGAATCCAGAGCTACGTTGGTCGGGTGTTCGTATCCTGTTTCGTAGCCGAAACCATATGGAGGACTACGAGCAGGCCTTGGCGGATGCAGGGATTGCGTTTATCTCTGATCGAACGGGTGGTCTTCTCAATGAGCCTGAGGTTTTAGATCTCATTGCCCTGCTTCGTTTCCTTGCTTACGCTTGGTCTGATCTCGATCTGGCGCAGGCTCTCAAAAGCCCTATTTTCGGTCTCACAGATGCCCAGCTCATTCAGGTTGCCGGCGCAGGGGATGCTACGACATCACTTTATGAAAGGCTGCTTGCCTGTGCGCAAGGCGGATCAGACGCAGCCATCGTTACCGCGGCTCGTTCACTCGCTGACTGGAAGCAGTGGTCTGAAGTTCTGCCGATCCACGATCTCTTGGATCGGATTATTCATCACCAAGATCTGCTCCCGAAGATGGCGGAGCGGTTTTGGAAGACACGTGGACTGCAGGCGCTCGCAAACATTGAGGCATTTGTTGCGCTGGCCTTGGATCTCGACACCGGAAAGCTGCCAAGCCTGCATCGGTTCGTGCAAGAACTCTCTCGTTGGCAGCGTGCGCCTGCAACCGATGCGCCGGGTCCGGGTGCAATGCCGGCAGCCGATGCTGTTCAGCTGTCGTCACTCCATTCTGCCAAGGGGCTTGAGGCGGATGTCGTCGTTCTTGCTGGTCTAAAAGATCGGCAAAAAGGCGATACCGGTCTGCGCTGGATGCTGCGTTGGAGTGATGCGCGGGATGCGATTGTCTCGGCAGCAAGCTGGAAAAAAGGGGAACCCCTCACTGACGATATTGCAAAGGCCATTTCGGATAGTCGCGCCCAGGCCGATCAAGAGAAGTTCAATCTGCTCTATGTCGGAATGACCCGCGCGAAAAAAATCCTGCTTCTGAGTGCGACGGGTGAGACGAAGGAAGGTCGCGACTGGTATGACCAGCTTTTGTCTGCGCCTGTATGGGATCCGTCGGGACCGCTTCTGGATTCGCTGCGTCTAACCGGTCGCGTGAAGACGCCGGATGATCAGGCCTCCTGCGAACCACTTGCAACGCAGGCATTCACCTGGCCCGGTATCCAGTTCCCGGTGTCTCCCGCTTCGGAAAAGGTAGCGGCAGAACTTGAGTCGCTCTCGATTCGTCAGGGCAAGGCCTTACACCGACTGCTTGAATTTGGCCCAACGCTTCAGCCTTCCGCGATCAGTCGGTTGATTGCAGAGTTTGGCCTTCCTAAGGATGCGGTTTCTCGTGTTGTTGAGGCTGCGAAGCAGGTTGGGGCCTCTGGGATTGCAAAGACGATTTTCGATCCGGAGAAACTTGCTTACGCAGAACAAGAGTGGCCAATGCAAGAGGGGGGTGTGTTGCGTCTGATGCGCCCTGATCGCGTGGTGCAGATTGCTTCAGATCCGGAGACCTGGTGGGTGATTGACTTTAAGTGGAAGGTGCTCGCGTCAGAGACCTCTCGCTATGCCGCGCAGCTCGCCAGTTATCGCCGTGAGTTTCAGCGGCTTCGGCCACAGGCCTTGGTCTTGGCGCGAATCCTGACATCTGAGGCCGAGATCTGGGATTTAAAGGGAGACGTTGGGCAGGAGCGCTTGGTACACTCTGACTAGGCGGGCCGCCCCGCATTGGGAGTCGGCATACCTGGTCAGGTCGGGAACGAAGCAGCCAAGGCTGAATTTCTCAAGTGCCGGGGGTCCGGCTCGCCGCCTATTTCCAAGGACCCATGACTGACGCCCTTTTTTCATCTGCTGACCTGCCAGTCCCAACCAACGAAGGGGCGGGAGCTGTTTCTGCGCTGGGGAGCTCGGCACCCGTTGTGCTTGCCCGCAAATGGCGTCCCAAGCAGTTTGGTCAGGTTGTGGGTCAAGACCATGTGGTCTCAGCGCTCAGTCATGCCTTGACAGCCAAACGGCTGCATCACGCCTACTTGTTGACGGGTACGCGTGGCACCGGAAAGACAACGCTTGCTCGGATTCTGGCCAAGGCGTTGAATTGTGAGCAGGGTATTTCGGCTACGCCCTGCGGTGTCTGCAGTAGCTGCACCCAGATTGATGGGGGTCGCTTTGTCGACTACATCGAAATCGATGCAGCCTCAAACCGTGGGGTCGGTGAGATTCAGCAGCTACTGGAGCAGGCGCAGTTTGCGCCTACGGTTGGTCGATTCAAGGTCTATGTGATTGACGAGGTGCACATGCTCTCCAATCACGCCTTTAATGCGATGCTAAAGACGCTGGAAGAGCCGCCTGCGGATGTGAAGTTTGTGCTGGCGACCACCGACCCGCAAAAGATTCCGGTGACCGTGTTGTCGCGCTGCCTTCAGTTCAATCTAAAAAATGTTCCCCCCGATATTCTGGTGAAACACCTGCAGTGGGTGCTTGAGCAGGAGTCGATTGCCGCCGAGCCCCATGCACTGAGCTGGATTGCCTCTGCCGCTCACGGCAGCGTGCGAGACAGTCTGTCGTTAACGGATCAGGCGATTGCCTATGGTGCGGGGCAGGTGACGGGAGCAGGGGTTCAGGCCATGCTGGGCCTGGTCCACGAAGAGCTGCTGGCCAAGTTACTTCGTGACCTTGCGCAGCAGGATCCGGTCGCAGCGTTTGCAACCCTAGAGGAATTAATGACCGCTGGCGTTTCTGCGGATGCGCTACTCGCCGATATGGCCCGCTGGTTCCATCAGGC
>JBDLRA010000073.1:0-4422 GCA_039800285.1 Pseudomonadota bacterium | reverse complement strand
GCCCGAGCGCGGGGTCGATCAAGGGTAAAATCTTTAGTCTTTACTCTCTCTCGAGGCACGGCTTGTGTTTAAAACTTTTTTAAGTGGAAAGATCCATCGCGCAGTCGTTACGCAGTGCGAGTTGCACTACGAGGGTTCCTGTGCGATTGATGAAGATCTCTTGGATGCCTCTGGGATTTCAGAAAATGAACAGCTGCACATCTGGAACATCAATAACGGCGAGCGGTTTGTAACCTATGCGATTCGTGCCAAGCGTGGGTCGGGAACGATTTCGGTGAACGGTTCGGCGGCGCGTCGTGCAGCCGTAGGAGATCTGATCATAATCGCGGCTTTTGCTCAGGTTTCCGCTGATGCGCAGGGGTCACACCGGCCGAAATTGGTGTTCGTCGATGCCCAGAACCGGATCACGGACGTCCGAGACGCCGTGCCGGTGCAGGAATAAACGACAAACTTTTCTAGTATTTGATGGAGCAGCCGTAGGGGGTGGTAAGCGGCATCGAGACCGGCTTCCCGGAAAGCACCTCTTGTGCGGCCTGTTTGAGGTAGTTGGTCGCTTTTGAAACATCTGCGGCATTTGCGGAGCGGATGCTATCGATTGCGCCGTTGTAGACCACCACTCCGTCAGGATTAATCAGGACCATCTGCGGCGTGGTCTTTGCGCCATAGGCACGACCTGTTTTGCCATCTCGATCAAGCGTCGCAATAGAGGGCGTTGCCTTCATGGCTTTATTCCAGTCCGCCATTTTTGCCGGGGTCTTGTACTCAGGGTGATTTGGGTTTGTGGAGTTGATCTGAATCCAGAAGATTTTCTTTCCTGTGAGCTCACGCTGGGTCGCCTGCATGTTGTCGGATTTATAGTGTTTCTGAACGAACGGGCACTCGGGGTTCGTCCATTCAAGAACGACCCAGTGCCCTTTATGGTCGGCCAGGGCGACGGGCTTCCCGCCCAGGTCGGTCAGTTCGAGCGCGGGTGCCGGCTTCCCAGGTTCGCCTGTGGCGATTGCCTGTGGTGTCATACCGAAAGTCAGCAAGCAGGCGAGGGCGGTCATGGCGCCGGAGCGCTTTAGCGTAAGAAATCCATGTGAAGCGAATTGACGAGAAAGGTAATTCGACATTCGTGAGCTCCTTTTCTATGGTTTGGCAACGGATTAGAGTTTGAGTTCCAGTCGGAGGCGCCAGGTAATGTCATTTTGGGCCGTGGTTGTCTCATGATTTCTTAGCCCCAGGGCATCAACGGTGTTTGTTGTGACGTAGTCTCTGGGGGCAAGATTGCTGGCCATGACGCGCAATGCCAGGGTCGGTTTGAAGGTCCACAGGGCATAGGCATCAATGACTGTTTTCTTGCTGACGCTAACGATCTGATCGTCCGATAGCTGCGTCCGATAGCCGGGGATCCAGTTGAGATTGCCGCCGATCATGAGCGGCATTCCTTTGACCCGGTAGTCGGCACCAATGTTACCCGTGGCTTTTGCCTGCTGATCCAGTCGATTATCTGGACCCGGGATGCCGTCGACATTGGAGTCATAGAGACTCAGGTTTCCCTTGAGATCAATAGCAGGGGCGGATGCGATCAGTCGGTCAAGACGAAACTTGGCTTCGAGCTCCAGTCCTCGAGTTGAGGCCGATCCAATATTTTGTTGGCGGGCTACCCAGCGTGGCACGGGCGCCCAAGACACTGTCTCAAGCTGCACCTGACGACGCATCAGATCATCAATTTCGCGATAAAAAAGGTTCGCACTGAGAATGCCGCCGTTGTCCAAATAGCGCTCAAAGGCAAGGTCAATTCCATTGGCGAGCTCTGGTTTGAGATTCGGATTTCCCGCGCTATCGGCGGTGGTTGGCGTATTCGTGCCGGGCACCGGATCCTGTTGGTTTAGGCTGGGCCGACCAATCAACGTCCCCAGGGCAGGGGGGCGGTAACTGCGCGTCAGACTCAGTCGGATCTGGTCTTTTTTCTTGGGATCGGGCTTCCACAGGAGATGGGCCAGTGGTGAGAGCACGCTGCTGTCGTTTGTTGGTGTGTTTCCGAACTCACCCTCACCCTTGGTGGAGATACTTTCCCAGCGAACCCCAACATGAAAGGCCCAGTTCGCATTGAGCGACCATTCGTCTTGGGTGTAAGCCGCAAGGCGTGTGCTGGATGCTTCGAGGTTTTCACCAAAATCGGATAGCAGCAGGGCGCCGTCCTGACGCGTCGTACGTGCTTCTGCACGACGAAGCGACTCGACCTCTAGCCCTGAGACAAGGCTGTGTTCGCTCTTACCTTGTGTTCCGCCTAGCATTGTGGAGAGCTTTGCAGTGAGGGTGGCTGAACGATCTGTCGTCTTGGAGTGATCCTCATAGAGTCGGCTCGGCTGGAGCCCGCTCTGTGTTCTGGCACCCTGAAACTCCCGGCGAAGGGTGTCAGTGTCGCTTTGCCACTGACTTGTTCCGGCAGTCATCTCTAGTCGATTGGTCGAGTTCAGCCGCTGACGCCACTGCAGGTTGACACGCATGGCGTTTGACTCGGACTCTGAGACACTATTTCCAAAATCGTAATTGCTGCTGGGATCAAGATTCGGATCCCCCAGTAATGTCTGGCGACTGAAGTCGCGATGACTTTTACTCTTCATTGCAAAGACGTTCGGCGTGAGAATCAGGCTGTCGCCCATTTCACTTAAGCGCCATTGCAGTCTAGGGGTGAAGTGAAAGCCAGTTCTGCGACTCTCGCTATGGCTTGATTCCACGGTGTCGGAGATCAGCCTGTTGGTTTCGAGTGTGCTCACCTGTTGTCGAGATTCACTAAAAGACTGATCCCGTGGGCTAAACATTGATGCGGATAAGTTATAGGTGAGCTGATCTTTGCTGTTGTTATACGTCCACGATAGGCCTTGTGAGAACCGATCGTGTTCATATCCGCTCCAGAATCGGACGTCATTTAGGCGTCGACGGAAACCCTCCCGAAGAATGATGTTGATTGTTCCCGCAATCGCACGCGCCCCCGTCTCTGCGGTGGGTGCCCGCAGAATCTCGATCCGTTCGATCTGATCGGGTGTAATTGATTCAATCGAGAATCCTCGGGCAATCGGCTGCCCGTCAATCAAAATCTGGGTGTACCCGCCGCCTAGTCCTCGCATGCGTGGGCCACCACCCCGCCCAGGGGCACCCGGTGTCGTGATCCCTGGAAGGCGACGCAGGACCTCTCCGGCCGTCGTGTCACCGTAACGATCAATCTCTTCCCTGCCGATGATGATCTTGGCCGCCGTTGATCTGCGTCGCTCGTCGGTGTCACTTGCCCGTCCACCAATGACCTCGACCGTTTGGCCCGCCTCTGACGGGGCTACGGATGGCTTTGGAGAAGCGGGTTTCGGTGCCTCTTGGCTGGAGGGAGGGGTGGTCTGCGCCAGAGCCGGCACGGCAATGAGAAGGCCTGCGGAGAGGGCCGCAAATGCCTGTCGATTTTTTGCGTTCATAGGTTTGATGAGGGGGCCGAATTTATCGGCCGTGAGCTGGATTGACAGCAAGTATAAGTCCGAGGGCAGAGGGGGTGATTTCCCTAAAATTTTTAGGAAAAGGAGGGCCTACGGGGCCTGAGTTGCCCTAAAATCCCCGCTGTTTTTGCAGTCCCCTGAAGGGGAGTAGCCTTATCATCATGACCGTCAATACGGGGCGTTGCCTCCGGTCCGGTGAACAGCCTGTCTCGCTGGCTGTGGCAAGACCTTCGTAAACAGTTGTCCATCTTACGAAGGAATATTTCATGGAATCGATCGGTAACGGTTGGATGTGGGCAGGCTTTGCCCTGTTTGTGGTCATCGCTTGCGCGGTAGATCTGCTGCTCCTAGAAAAAAAAGGCTCATCGAAAGTCACTCCCGGGCAGGCGCTCCGCTGGTCAGCCCTCTGGGTCGGACTAGCGCTTGTTTTCAATGCATTGCTGTGGTGGCACCTCGACGGCAGCGTGGGTCGAGAACTTGCCAATCAGAAGTCAGCAGAGTTCTTTACGGGCTATCTGATTGAGAAGTCGCTCGCCGTAGACAACATCTTCGTCTTTTTGATGTTGTTTACGTATTTTGCGGTTCCTCCTGAGTTACAGAAACGCGTGCTAATTCTGGGGGTGATCGGCGCCATCGTTCTGCGTGCGGTCATGATCCTGATCGGCGCCTGGCTGATCAAAGAGTTTCACTGGATTCTTTATGTTTTCGGTGCATTCCTGTTGGTCACGGGTATCAAAATGCTCGTCTTTGCTGAGGCCAGCTCTGATCTTGAGAAAAACCCCATCCTGAAGTGGATGCGTGGCCATCTGAAGCTAACCCCGGGGTTTGAGGGCGAGAAGTTCTGGATTACTCAGAATGGTGTTCGGTTCTACACGCCGCTGTTCGTGGTGATGATCTTGATCGGCATCACGGATGTAGTCTTTGCGGTGGACAGTATTCCGGCGATTTTCGC
>JBDLRA010000072.1:0-4163 GCA_039800285.1 Pseudomonadota bacterium | reverse complement strand
TGTGCCTTTCGAAAGCCCACGATTCGGTCCGCCATATCAGCGAACTGTGGGGATCGGCTTCGCGGATCGGCGTGACGCTTAAATCCGTAGACAAAGTCTTCCGCGCGCAGCTCTCTCTTTTGCCCTTTAAATGCCGGATCTGGCGCGTAAAAGAATCCGGGTTTTATCCGGAAGGTGTACTCGCGACGGTCTTTGCTCAGCTCAGGCATCGCAGAAATAACATTCGGTACAACCCGAGCAGGATTCGCCATCCAGTCATAACGGACCAGGGGCGTCATGATGGCTGAGATCACGGTATTCGAATAAAGATCTCCAACGCGTGCGGGATCAAAGCCCGTCTCCTGGGTCGGGAAGGCGAGCCGGAGCACCTTGTTCGGGTTTGCGGGCGTGGCGGCAAACGAAGTCGTGGCAACACCAAGCATCACCGCAACCGTGGCTGTACGAATGCCGAGATGCGCACGGGCAATCGGGTGACGCGATAAGAAATTCACGAAAGAGTCCAGCATGGTTCAGGTTCTGGAAGACAGAGTCATAACAGGCCCAAGGTTACCGCAGTTATAGATAACGACGAACCAAATGCGCCCGGAAATGCTCCGGATTGAGCGGGCTGCCACTGGCCCTCGTCGCCAGCTCATCGGTGGCCCACTGGCTGGCCTGCAACCAGATGTTCTCCCGTAGCCAGGAGAAAGGCTGCGCAAAGTCCCAGCGGGCAATGGCGTCGTCAATAGCAGGATCTTTTGCCTTCATCGCCGCAAACCATTGCGCGGCATACATCGCGCCAAGGGTGTAACAAGGGAAATAACCAAAGAGTCCAGCAGGCCAATGGATATCCTGTAACGGGCCGTCTCGGTAGTTACCCCGAGTGTCCACGCCGAGCAATTCCTGCATCAGCTGATCCCAGCGCTCCGGGATATCCCGGGCCTCCATCGTGCCCTCAATCAGTGCGCGCTCGATGTCATAGCGCAACAAGATATGCGCCGGGTATGTCACCTCATCAGCATCCACGCGGATAAAACCTGGCTTTACACGTGTTAAAAGGCGAGCCAGGTTCTCCGGGGCAAACGCAGGCTGCACGCCAAACGCCTCGGTGAGCATGGGGGCTAATCGCGCAACGAAACCCGGATGGCAACCGAGCTGCATTTCGAAGAACAGGGACTGGCTCTCATGGAGCGCCATTGAGCGCGCCCGGGCTACCGGCTGCCCCAGTAGTGTCCGAGGCAGATTCTGCTCGTAGCGTGCATGTCCGGTTTCGTGAATCGTTCCATAAAGACTCGGCAGAAATTCATCTACTCGGAATCGGGTTGTAATGCGCACATCTTCCGGCACACCACCACAGAATGGATGGGTGCTGACATCCAGACGACCCGCCTCAAAATCAAAACCAAGCGCACGCATGACTTTTTCGCAAAGATCGCGCTGGGCTTTCAGGTCAAACGGCCCCTGCGGCAACTGAACTGTCTCGCGCGACTGCTTCTCAGTGACATCTCTGATCAGAGCCGGTAACCAAGACCGCAGATCTCCGAACCAACGGTCAAGATCCGCAGTACGAAGCCCCGGCTCATAGAGACTCATCATGGCCTCATACGGGGAGACCTCTAAGGCTTGCGAGAGTCGCTTCGCCTGCTCTCGGGCAAGCATCAGCACCTCCTCAAAGTTAGCGAGAAATCCCTTCCAGTCATTCGCAGGTCGTTGGGTACGCCAGGCATGTTCGCAGCGAGCGGTCGCAAGCTCTTGCGCTCTTACAAGTTCCTCTGGTAGCGCCGTCGCCGACAGCCAGGTACGACGAATCTCACGCAGGTTCGCCCGCTGAACGGGATCGAGCGACTCGCCCTCGGCTGCACGAATCCAGTCGCCAAGCTTTGGGTCCGTCTGAATGCTGTGAATCAGAGCCGCGATCTCTGCAGTGGCTGCAGCACGCGCCTCATTCCCTTTTGCCGGCATATTCGCCGCCTGATCCCAGCCAGCGATGCTCTTGAGATGCTGAAACCGGTAAAGACGATCAAAAGTACTTTGGAGCGACTGATAGGCGGTAGACATCCGAGAATCCTTAAGACAAGTGTTGGAACATGATTAGGCCGAGACCAGGCCACGCTGCCGAAGCAAGGCCGCCACCTGCGGCAGTCGACCACGGAATGCCTCAAATGCCCTCATCGGCGCAATCGAATTGCCTCGGGAGTAGACAAAATCCTTCAGCCGTTTTGCAAGATCAGGCTGGAAAATATCACCCGATTCCAAGAAGGCCTCAAAGCCATCAGCATCCAAGACCTCTGCCCACATGTACACGTAGTAGGCGGAGGCATAGGCATCGCTCGAAAAGAGATGCAGGAAATGAGGAAGTCGATGACGCATTCCAATCGCCTTCGGCATTCCCAGCTGATCCAGTACAGCCTTCTCAAAAGCGATTGGATCTAATTTGGTGAAGTCCGTCTGTTCATGAAGTTCAAGATCCACCAATGCACTCGACACATATTCGACCGTTGCGAATCCTTGGTTAAACCCTCTCGCCTTCTGGATTCGGTCAATAAGCGACTCCGGCATGGGTTCACCCGTTTTGACATGCAAGGCAAACCGACGAAGCACCTCGGGCTGCAGCAGCCAGTTCTCCATAATCTGAGAAGGAAACTCAACGAAATCGCGGAGGACCTGCGTCCCTGCAAGCCTGGGGTAGCGACAATTCGACAAGAGCCCATGCAGCCCATGACCAAACTCGTGAAACAGTGTGCGAGCGTCATCAAGGCTCAATAGCGCGGGCTCACCGGGAGCGGGCGCTGAAAAATTATTGTTATTCACCACAATGGGACGGCTGGGCTCAAGCAACCCCGCCTGGTTCCGAAAGGTGCTCATCCATGCGCCTGAACGCTTATTCTGTCTAGCAAAGTTATCGCTAATAAATACGCCAACATGCTCGCCATCTTTAGACTGGACCTCCCAACCGGAGAGCTCTGGTCGATAACGCGGAAACTGATCAAGCGGCTTAAAGACAAGACCAAATAACTGCCCAGCCACGTAAAACATCGCCTCGGTCATTTTGTGAAGCTGGAAATAAGGCTTTACAACAGACTCCTCGAGTGCATAACGCTCGGCGCGAAGTTTTTCAGCCCAGAAATGCCAGTCCCATGCCTCAAGTGACGCTAGCGGTTGTTTTGGGTCACGCTTGGCAAGTGCAAGCATCTCGTTGTATTCCGCCTCTGCTCTTGTCTTCGCAGGAACCCAGACCGTCATCAATAACTCTCGGACAGCCTCTGGTGTGCCCGCCATGGTGTCGGCAAGCGCACGATGCGCGCTGCTGTTATAGCCGAGTAACTGAGCGCGTTCGTGTCGCAGCTGCAGAATCTCTTGAATCAAGGGTCGATTATCGTGTGCGGCAAGACGCTCGCCACGCAGACACCAGGCTTGCCAAAGCTCACGACGGAGCTCACGAGACTCGGAGAACGTCATGAACGGCGTGAGCAGTGAGCGCGACAGGGTGATCACATGCGCGGCAGGATCTTTAAAACCGCGTGCCTCGGCAGCAGCGCGGGCCGCGCTGCGGACAAAGTCAGGAAGCCCGGCAAGTTCAGATTCCTGGGTTAGCAGCTTGGCGTATTCGGCCTCGTCCGCCAGAACATTCTGAGAAAAGGCGGTGTAAAGACGTGCCAGCGACTGGGAGATCTCTGCCATCCGAGTCCGCTCCGCCGGGGCAAGGTGCGCGCCAGCAAACCGAAAATCAAGGAAGTACCGCTCCACCAGCCGAAGACCTTCTTCGTCTAGTTGAAGCGATGCGCGCTGTTGGTAAATAGACTCAATCCGTGCAAACAACTGACCGTCTAGACGAATCTGGCTGTCATGCGCTGCAAGCTTCGGCACGATCTCACGTTCAACCGCCTGGAGCGTGGGATTGCTATTGGATCCAACGAGATTAAAAAAAACCGACTTCACGCGCGAAAGGGTACGACCCGATCGCTCAAGCGCGACGATCGTATTGTCAAAGTTTGCGGGTTCCCTCGATGAACGAATCTGCTCGATTTCTGACCAGTGCGCTGCCATTGCTTCGGCAAATGCAGATGAAAACTCATCGTCCTTGATCTGCTCAAATGGCGGAATCTCAAACGGGGTTGTCCAAGGGGATAACAGTGAATTTGCAGACATATAGCTCTCTTTAATTAGGGCGTACGCCCCGCCGC